>JANOBN010000066.1:0-3729 GCA_031411675.1 Bacteroidota bacterium
GATTTTGAACAAGCACTGCAAATCGGCAGTAATGAAATCATCATGTCAGGATATAGTAATACCGATTTATATGGAGATAAAACAGAAGGCTTATGTAATCTGTCGTTAAATCAAGAATCTGATTTATGGTTATTAAAACTGGATACAAGTCTTACTATTTTATGGAATAAAGATATTGGAGGCGATAAAGCAGACTATTATGCCCAACCTTTTTTCTTTCCTTTAACAAAGCAAATACTATTAGTCTCCACTTCAGCATCAGACAGTGCTTGTCAAAAGATCACCCATAATAAATTATTTCCGAACACACCGGGTTATTCAGATTATTGGTTGTGTTTATTAGATTCTGCCGGAAATAGAATTTGGGATAAGACTCTCGGTACTACAAATATTGAATCAGGAGCTAGGGTAATTCAATTAACTTCTGGCGAACTTATAATTGGTGGAGTTTCTAATGGCGGAATCGATGGAGATAAGACTGTATTTGGATTTGGATACTACGATTATTGGCTCCTCAAATTGGATCTCCAAGGAAATAAAATATGGGATAAAGTTTATGGGGGATCTGCATTAGAATATTCTGCTGGGGGCTTACATAACTGGGATTTAGCTTTTTTAGCCACGATTGATGGAGGGATGATTTTTGCGGGATCCACCAATAGCCCGCAAAGTGGCAACATCTCTCAGCCCTCACTTGGGTCTATTGATGTTTGGTTGATAAAACTTGATAGCGCCGGTACAATACAATGGGATAAGCGATATGGCGGAACCTTAAATGATCAGGTGGACCAAATAATCAAAACAGAAGACGGAGGGTATTTGATTGTTGCCAATACTATCTCACCTCAGGGTGGTGATATAAGTGAGCCTTCCAGAGGCTCATCGGATATTTGGCTATTAAAAGTGGATTCTGCCGGGATTAAACAATGGGATAAGCGCTATGGAGGAAATAAAGCAGATAGGGCAACTTATCTGGCTCCTGACAATGCTGGCGGTTATTTAATATCTGGCACAACCAGTAGTGATAGTTCAGGGGAAGTTTCAGAACCAAGCTATAGCAGCAATCAATTTGATTACTGGATAGTAAAAGTAGATAGCATTGGGAATAAATTATGGGATAAACGATTTGGCGGGCCCGGTCAGGATTATGGAGCCAATTTTATTATCCGGCCAGATAGCTCCATCCTTTTATTTGGCACAGCAGATTCCGGTACTTCAGCAGTAAAAACAGATGTCGGCAAAGGGAAAAGTGATTATTGGATGGTGCATTTTAAATATGTAGATAGTGTTACTACTTCAATTAATGAAAAGGCAAAAACAGAATTAGCCTGCATCATTGCTCCCAACCCAACAACCGGTATGGCTACCATAACAATTACTTCATCAAAATCAGTAGAGCCTTATCATTTGCATCTTTGGGATATTACAGGCAAAGAATTATTTCAGCAAAAATTTAAAGGTACCACAGATATAGATATCCGGAGCTATAAAAAAGGAATATATATATTAGAAGTAAGAGATCAGAAAGGGAACAGTATTAGAAAAAAACTGGTGAAGATTTGAATGAGATATTGTTTTTTACATTAAACAATTTGCGTAATGTACAGTATTAATTTTTTAACTTAAGGATTTCAATTATATATCATCCAAAATAAGGGTATAATCTTGATAGATTACAATTTTCAATATATAATCTAATAACCAATAACAGAATAACTCAACTAAGTATTTCAAACGTAAAAAAAAAGGGCATCCTCCCTGCAAATAAGGACGAGTTGCGAAGGTGGTGAAATGGTGAGAGGGAAGTTTGGTTGCTCAACATAAACTTTTGTCTGCAGGCAGGATGCCTGCTCATTTGCAATGTTTGATTGATGTTTTTAAAGTCACGCGCAAGATGCGCGCGCCAGTTGGTTTCAAACAGTGGCGACCTGCGTATTTTTTTGATCACCCGAATTTTTAATAATTCGATAACACAATAACTTAGTCAGCTATTCATATTCCCGGAGCGGCGATGACGCCGAATAGCATAAGGAAAACATTCAGGCGAAGACGCCTGAACGAGACGGGTAAGTTTAATAAATCAATAACGAATAATGAATAATGAACAAGGAATGTTGAATAATGAAGTATTGAATAACTCAATAACCCAATAACTTAATAACGAATAATGAATAAGGAACATGGATTATTGAATAATGAAGTATTGAATAACTCAATAACCCAATAACTCAATATCTAAATAACTCAATAACCCAATAACTAAATAACCTAATAACTCAATCACGAATAATGAACAAGGAATATTGAATAATGAAGTATTGAATAACTAAATAACCCAATAACTCAATAACCCAATAACCACTCCCTTCAAAGTCCCGAAACCGTTTTATCCTTTGGATGCTTTACTACAAAACCAAATTTAATTTTCTTAGTTTCATTCGGCTGCAAAGCAAGTGACCATGTTATCTTCCCTGTTTCAGCTACCAAAGATCCACCTGATAATTCTTCCGTTTTTACTTCAATATCTATATCCTGTGAAACCGGAATCTGATCTTCTAAAATAATATTGGCGGCATCTTTCTTGGTATTACGAACGGTAATTTCAAAATTGAAGGTGCGCTCTTTATTGCTGCCGAATAGTTTACTGCTGCTATATTCTTTTAATTTTTCACGCTTTACTATAATTCTTTTATCGCGTCCCATGGAAACGGTTAAGGTATCGCCGGTCTCCACCGGATTAATATATGATTCGCCTACATATCCATCATCAAAATAAACATAAGCCGGGCCTGCAGTTAAACTTAATGCATCCCATCCTGTTATTCTTGCTGTTAAAAATACATCAGCATCCAGCTTTGGAGCGGATATATATTCATAGGCAGAAGGCAAATTGTACTTTTGAATATTTACCTGATACTCTTCATTATTACTTAAAACAGTATATGGATCAGCAATAACAAATTCACTGCTTAACTGACTTTCTGTTTGTTGCACGGGTGTCCATTCAAATGATTTTGTTTCCGCTCCTGCAGCCATTGCCGGCACATCTCCGGAAGCGTTCATGTTTTCTTTTCTGCCCTTTGAAATACCTTGTTGTTTGTAAATTGGTTGTGGTGCTAAAAAATTTAGATACCATGGATATAATTCCGGTTTAACACCACCGGCAGATGGATTGCCTGTTGATAATCTTAACCGTGCATTGATCCAGTCCTCTCCTGTATTTTGTGTAATTTTTGCTTTATATATAATGTCTACCTTACTGTTCACATCTTTCGAACGCACATCATAAAAACTACTCCATGTTGCTCCTGAAGTAATCAAATAGGCAATTTCAAAAGTTGCTGTTGAACGACTGCCTGCATTCACTTTAACAACGATATTACCCTCCGGCTGACTATAGGAATTTCGTTTTACCGCCATTTCATTATTCAACTTGTCTATCTGCTCCTTTATCTTTTTTTCCTTCAGACTATTTTCTAAAACATCATCTTTAATAGCTGTTAGTTTTTTCGCAAAGAAATCCACCATCAATTCCAGTTCATCAGCCAGCACACCATTATTAGCACCACCAATTGATTTATTGGCCAGAATAAGATTTTCTTCTTCTTTAAGAACAGCGATCTTATTCAACACGCGGCTATATTGAAGTGTTAAAGAATCCAGCAATGTTTGAAGAGCAACTATTTCCTTAGGCTTAATTCTGTCCTTGAGGTAGTCCTGTTTAAAGGA
>JANOBN010000067.1:0-5255 GCA_031411675.1 Bacteroidota bacterium
TTTTTTTATGAGTTTTTTAAGGTCTACCTGATTATGCCTATGCCGGGCAGTCAGGAAATGGAGAGTATTTCAATTGCCTATTTTTTACATCAATACAGATGGGTGTTTCGCATTTTATTTGTACTGATGATAGTGTCTGGAGTAAAAAATGTTCTGACAGCATCTAAAAAGTGGTTGCCAATAAGCTTAACGATTGTTGTTACAATATTAATTTATCTTTTTAATTTCCCAATGTCAGCGGACCATATGTTTCTACAGCCGGCATACATAAAATTCAATAATTCCGGAAATATTAGTCTTAACAAGGAAGCTCAGATTATCGGTGTTACTCTAAATGGTGAATCCAAAGCATATCCTATATCCTATCTGGTTTACCACCATCAGGTCATTGATGAAATTGGTGGTCAAACAGTAATGGTTACTTATTGTAGTGTGTGCAGAACCGGTCGTGTTTATAGTCCTGAGTTAAATGGAGAGCGCCTACAATTCCGTCTGGTTGGAATGGATCATTTTAATGCCATGTTTGAAGATACCAAAACAAAAAGCTGGTGGCGACAAAGTACCGGTGAAGCAATAACTGGTTCATTGAAAGGCAGCAGACTGCCGGAGGTTCCTTGTGTGCAGATGAGCATTGAAAAATGGCTCCTGCTTTATCCGAATGGATTAGTAATGCAGGCCGATACAACAGCGCTCCCGAATTATGATACCGATTTACATTTTGAACAAGGTAAAAGTAAAAGCAGTCTTACCGGTACTGACTCCTCATCATGGAATAAAAAATCATGGGTAATAGGTATTGTAAACGGGTCAGAGAGTAAAGCATACGACTGGAATTATTTAAAAATAATGAGAGTGATAAATGACAGAATCGGAAACCAACCCATAATGATTCTGCTTGCCAATGATGACAAAAGTTTTGTTGCATATATAAAACCTGATGATCAGGATGCTATGATTATAAACGATTCCATTTTATATATGGGAAGTACTTTTAACTTCGCCGGAAAATCGTTGACAGATTCCGTTTCATTAACACCCGTTAAAGTTTATCAGGAATTCTGGCATAGCTGGAAAACATTTCATCCCGACACAAAACAATTTCCCAATTAATTGAATGAACTGTACATTTTTATTATATCAACTTTTAAAGTATAAAACTGCATCTTCCTTCAATGAAAACTGATTTGCTAATTGCAGGACAAGGATTAGCCGGTTCATTGCTTGCTAAATCATTATTGAAAGAAGGTGTTACAGTAAAGATCATTGATCAGGTTGCAAAAGTGAGTTCCTCCGGCGTTGCAGCGGGTATCTTGCATCCAATAACGGGTCGTAGAATTGTAAAAACATGGATGGCGGATCAACTTATTCCTTATGCTATAGCCTGCTATAATGATTCACCGGTGAAATTATTTCATCATCTTCCCATACTGGAAATTTTTACCTCTACACAGCAGCGAAATGAATGGCTCAATAAAAGTGCAGAGGAATCGATGTCAGGATGGATTGATGAACCCGTTTCCGCCAATAACATAATAAACGGAGTTCAACTGCCTTTTGGTGGTATATATATAAAGAATACAGGCTGGATAGATGTGAAATTATTAACAGAAACATACAGAACTGAGTTTATAAATAAAGGTATATTTATTCAGGATGAAGTACAGGAAGCCGACCTGATTATTGGATTGAATGAAGTAAAATGGAAGAATCATACAGCCGGTAAAATTATTTTCTGTAATGGTTACCGTGCCCATCGTAAAACATTTTTCAGCTATTTACCTTTCGTCCCGGCCAAAGGAGAAATATTGGAAATTCATTGTCCCGGATTAAACACAACCTGTATTTTGAATCGCGGCATATATATCATCCCAACAGGTAATGATTGTTTTAAAGTCGGTGCCACTTTTAACTGGGAAGATATTACAGAAATACCCAGTGAAAATGGCCTTGATTTTCTTACCTCTGCATTGAAAAAAATCATCACCCTACCCTATACTATCATCAATCATAAAGCTGCAATACGACCTGCCAATAAGGACAGAAGGCCCTTCATCGGCATGCATCCGAATCATCCTTCAGTTGGTATTTTTAACGGATTGGGTACAAAGGGAGCTATGCTTGCACCCTGGTTTGCTCAACATTTCACCCGGCACCTTTTATATAAAGAAGCTTTGTTGCCCGATGTAACTATTAAACGATACTTTAAACTGCTTTACTTATAATTCCTGAGTGCAATAAGCCGTTGCAATAACGGAGGATGAGAATAATAAAAAAATACATAAAGCGGATGTGGAGTCAGATTACTCAGATTATCAGCAGATAATTTTTTTAATGCAGCCTGTAATGGCTCTGATCGAAATGTTTTTGCTGCAAAGGCATCTGCTTCATATTCATGTTTACGGGAAAGCACATTCATTAAAAGCGATGTTATCAACGATACCGGTGTATATAAGATTGTGAAACCAAGCAGTCCCAACACAAAGGATTTGTCAGCACTACCAAATGCTGCAGCAATAGATGCATCCGCTACAAACCACGATAATAAAAACAGTAATAACCCCATCTGAAGCACTGATAATAACAAGGTGGTACGGGTATGTTTGCATTTATAATGTCCTACCTCATGTGCCAACACAGCAACCAACTCATCATTGGAATGATTTTGAATGAGTGTGTCAAATAAAACGATCTTTTTCCTTGATCCTAAACCACTAAAAAAAGCATTGGCGCGTGAAGAACGCTTTGAACCATCCATGACGAAAAGATTATCCAGCTTAAAGCCTGCTTTTGCACAATAGGATTCAATACTTTCACGTAGCTCGCCGGGTTGCATCGGAGTCAATTTATTAAATAAAGGCAAAATCACAGAGGTATAAAACATAGAAAGCAAAATGCTGACACCACTAAACAATATCCATGCATAAATCCAGAAAGATTTTCCGGCAAGTTGGTAGAACAATATAAATATGGCCAATAAACTTCCTCCCAGAAAAACAGCAAGCAGATATCCTTTAATTTTATCCATTATAAACAAAGAAGGTGTGGTACGGTTAAACCCAAATTTCTCTTCTATAACAAATGTTTTATAAATAGAAAAAGGAAGACTTAACAAGTCTGATCCAATAAAGAGAACGCCGAAAAAAAGTAAGGAGGAATACACTACATCGCTGCTTAGTGTTTTTGACCATGCATCTAAATCAGCAAAAGTTCCTGAAAGTATCAACACTAAAGTAAGAAGAAAACTAAACGTAGTTTTAAATAGATCCAGTTTGCTGTTAACATCTTCATATGATGCCGACTTCACATATTGTACTTCGTTATACACATCTTTAAGCAGATCTGGAAGTGCTAATAAACGGTGTCGGTTATTAATAATGTTTAAAACAAGATCGAGCAGAAAGCCTGCAGTAAGAATAGTAATTAAAAGATTGAGCATTTGAAGTAACGTTAGTAGGTACCGCTGCGTTTACGTAAGAACCATTCTGTAGATAAGAAGATAATCAGCAGAATGAAAAACCAGGGTTGTTCCACTAAATCGATCAGCTTTTTTTGTTGGTAGGAAACAGAAGTGATATCCTCCCTTTTATTTAATGTATCCAATAATGTTTGCTCTTGTCCCGGGTAAATCATCAAACCTCCATTACGTGATGCCATAGAATATAAAAGCTGATGATCAGCAATGGTATTCACGGTTTCCATTTGCAGTGCACTCACGCTGAATTCACCGGATTCTGCATATAATTTATCACCCAGTTTTGATTCTGCTTTGAAACGATAGCGTCCCGGAGGAAGTAAGCCTGCATTTAAGTTATATGCTTTATCGGTTCTGCTGAAAGTATATCCAAATTGTTTTCCTGAAGATGAAGTAATCGTCATTTTGACTTCCGCAGTATTAACTAATTGCCCTGATGCATCATAAAGTTCTGCATCAAAAATTATTTGCTCATTTTCAGCATAACTATTTTTAAACTGTAAACGGAATGGTGAGCGATTACCTGTTGCAGCAAGATATTGAACCGTTCGTCCGATTAACTCACGGAAAAGAAGATTATTTCCATTCTGTTCAAATTCAGCAAGTCTCCATCTCCAGATTCCTTCCCCGCAAAGAACTGCGATTTTTCCGTTACTACTTTGCATAAAAGAAAACAGCGGCTGACCTGTTAGTACATTGCCTATTCTCTGTGTAAGCAGGCTATACCCGTTGCTTTGCATTTTAAAAATCCCAAAAGGAGTTTTTAAAGGTGGCCATGCTGCAACAGCATTACGCAACTCATCACTCGTGGTAAACAAAGAAAAGTCTGCTGACATTACTGCCTGCGATTCATTCAGACTTCCGTTGGTATTGCTTACATTAATGCCGGTATTGAGATTATTAAAAGTATTAATATTAGTTGAGGAGGAAAGAATGAACCACAACGATTGATTATCCTGCTCCCATTTATTTATCCATTCCGAATATTGTTGATTAGCGGCCGGAAGTCCATGTAGTACAATAAGATTATTTCCGGTAACAATACCATTAAAATCATTGGCATACTTTAAAGTTACTTCATAATTAGGACTTGATTCAATAGCCGATTTCAAAGCAGCGATATCAGGATGTGGTGCTTGTGCAACAATCAATATCTTTTGCTTACTTTCCACCACTTCAATATATATATCACGCTCATTATTGGAAATGGACGATTCGCCACCAATAGTTTTTAAAGAAAGATGATAGTGTTTAAGACCTTTTGATTTTGCATCCATAAACACCGGAATAACGGCATGGTAACGGTTACCAGAAATGGAAACCGGGCGACGTGCAACAACGGTGCTGTCCTCATACACCACCAGTTCTGATTGTGCTCCGGAAGCTTGCCGTGCATCAATACGCACCTGAAGCGGAAAAGAATTTCCTAAAAAGGCGGTTTTATTATGATCAACACCGGAAAGCACCAGATCACGAAACTCATTAGTATCACCCAGGGCAATGGTAAATAACGGAGCTTTAATTCGTGCCGGACCATTTACAGGGTTACTCCCTGAATTATAAATACCATCACTGGCAATAATAACGGCCCCCACATTTCTGTTGAGATATTGGACATCCAGTTCCTCATAAAGTGAGGAGAAGTCAGTGACTTTTTCAGAAAAATCTAAAGTGTTTCCCTCTTTTACCGCATCTCCAAAAGTTACAGTACGTAATTCATACTTTGAAGCTAATGGCTCCCGCAACTTACTGATCATTAATTCAATGGCTTTTTTTCTTTGCG
>JANOBN010000068.1:0-3910 GCA_031411675.1 Bacteroidota bacterium
TCATTGGATTGGAACTATAGGTCTCAATAGAACTACGGTGTGATACCATCAGATAATAGGTTCCGCCACTTACTGCTGAGCTGAAAGTGAAGGTTCCATTTCCTCCCGTGTCTATTACAGCATACGCTGATTCAACAGCCGGGCCGGAGGTAGCAAACGGATCTACCAGATCAAGACGGATCGTATCACAAACCGCATCACTGGCACTCTCAAACTGCATGTATAGTGCCGGACTCATCGGTAATGTCGGTGCGCCGAAGCTGGTTGCATATGCTTCCAGATATACTTTCAGATTCATAGTTACATTACACACCTCTGTGATTTCAAACTGAACGAAGGTGTTACAGCCGTTGGTGTCGAATACCTGAACATAGAAGGTATCAGCCCACAGACCCGTAATAGTTGGATTAAGCGTTGCAGCACCCAGAGAAGAGAGATTCTTATCGAAATACTCATACGTGAATCCCGGTGTACCACCCGTTACACTGGCTGTTGCTGCTCCGGTAGAATCTCCGCAAACTGCTACGTTAGTGGTGGCTACGGTAATCACAATGGCTCCCGGCTCAACAATAGTTGCCTGGGCTGTATCGCTACATCCGTTAGCATCTGTTATTGTTACTGTATAAGTTCCGGCACCTAAGGAGTCGGCAAGTGCAGTAACATCACCATTAGTCCAGCTAAAGGAGTATGGTAATACACCACCGGTGGCATCTGCCAGTGCAGTTCCATCTGTTAATCCATTACAGGTAATATTATTTTGCGATAAAATACTAGCAATAATACCGGGGTTGTTTAAAACCTGGAAAGCTACGATCCCTGAATTACAGGAAGGTTGTCCGGCAACAACATTTCCCACATTATCGTACACTATTACATTGTAATTGCCGGATGCAACATTATATATAGAATCAGTTGGTGAATTTGTCACTATATCCCGACCATTCGTCCATACATAATGATAGGGAGCAACACCCCCGGTAACATTAATAACTATTTTACCATTATTATTCCCGCAAGTAGTACTTGTTATGTTTGGAACTACACCAATACTTTTTGTAAGAACCACTACGGTATCACTCGTTCCAACACAACCTCCGGGAACACTCACCTTTGCAATAAAGTAAGGGCCGTTTACTGAACTGATACTGTCATTTGGCAATTGTGTTAAACCTGTGCCCAGCCATTCTACACTTGATCCTTGAGGATAACCACCAGAGAATCCACCCTGATCAACAACATTTAAAAAGATTTGCTCTCCGTTACAAATAATAGAGTCTCCGGGTAGAACAAGAGGTGTTGGCTTAACAGGTATTGCAAGTGTAAAGGTATCTGTAATGGTACATCCCTGTTGTGTTGTAGCAACAACACTATATGTTCCCGGTAAAACACCGGAAAGATCCTGATCTGTTGAATTGTTTGACCACAAATAAGTATTAACGGATGTTACGGTTATTGATGAAGTCTGGTTTGTAAATGCAGCATTTGCTGTCCATACACGAGGTGTAGTATAAATACCGGAAGAACTATTGTATGCACCTGTTGCCCGAATATAATTCGCTCCCGGATCAGGTGCAAGGAAACTGGTTGTACCCAGATGCCCACCGTTGTAACGATCATTTACCGGTAATGTAAAACCTTTTGTTGGTTCTAATGGGAATGCTGACGTTCCAATGCCGGTACCAAAGAAAATTGCGTCAACCGGAAATGATAAAACAGAATCAATGGAAGATGCAGGCAGATTAAACACAGCAATACCATCGGCATTTGCACCCCCGTTACCAATAACACCGGTAGAATTTGGTCCGCCAATACCACCATCACCAGGTGTTGTGCCTGTGTTTAACAGACGCAACTTCACACCTGTTGGAGTCATGCTCGATCCGCCAACATAAAATACGTCGCCGGGATTTACTATTCCGGTTGAAATTTCAAATGCATACGTTGTTCTTGGCTCGGGTGATGTTGCTTTACCCTGAAGCCAGCCTTTCGTAGTCACCTGCCCATTATTTGCCACAACAACAGTATAAGGAGTAACTGCAAAATTTATTTTTTTAGTGGCGATTAATTCTACCCATTCAAAAGGAGAGTCGGTTCCGGAAGGATTTGCCAGAAACTCGGAGATAAGCAATCCTGGATTATTAGGATTCGTAAGTGTATCATTAGAAACACTTATGTTTATTCCACCCAGTGAATTAGAATCACATGTTAAAGTAAATGCCCCGTCTAATGAAATAGTTATTTCGGCCGGATCAACCAGAGTTATGTTAAGCGACTTGGTACAGCCGTGGTTATCAGTTACTGTTAAAATGTAAGTACCATCAACTACACCAATGAGATCCTGAGCAGTACTACCATTAGACCAGTTATAGGTATATGGAGTAACACCACCTGTAACAGTTACGTCAATATTACCGGAAGCCTGATTATAACAAACAGGGTTTTGAGAAGTTGAAGAAGCTTCTAATAATGTCGGCTGATAAATTGTTGCCGTTAACGTATCGGAACAACCAATATTATCGGTTACAATTACCGAATAAACTCCGGCAGCTACTGAACTAAGATCCTCCGTTGATGCCCCGTTTGACCATGCAAAAGTATATGGAGGAGTTGCAATGCCGGTAACTGTTAAGTTTATAGATCCGGTATTGGTTCCAAAACAAGATACACTATCCACAACTGCAGATAATGATGGAGGGAAACAACCGCAATTCTGAACCTGGGCAAGCATAGTCACTGTATCAGAACATCCGGCTGCATTATAAACAATCACTGTATATTGCCCGGAGTCAGTAACTAATGCTGCAGGGAAAACAGGATTTTGAAGTGACGATGTAAATCCATTTGGTCCTGACCAGCTATAAGATGTACCTCCGGAAGCAAATAAATTCAATTGCTGCCCTGCACAAACAGGTCCGTTATTGGAAGCTGATGCAGTTATTTTATCTATTGCTAAATTACTTCCATTATCAGTTGCGGCACCGGCAGGACTAGTTGCAACAACTCTGATTCTATAACCTGCTCCGGTAACTACTGAAGAAGGAATTAATCCATTAATAGATCCAGATGTTGTTGCAGAAACAGAACCCAGAATAACAGGTGAAGCAAAACTACCGCTTGCATTTGATAGCTGAGCAGTGAAAATATTACCGGTACTGAATGTAATAGTTGCTGTATACGGAATTGTAATAGGGGTTGCCTCTGTTGAGGTAACACAATATTGTGCTGCAACAGATCCTGTAGTCAGCCAGGTTACATCAAAGAAGTCAGTTGAGTTTAAAGTAGCTAATATAGTACCCGCGTCATCGGTTAACCAGTTTGCCGGGCTAATTATATTTGCTCTGTATTGTGCTGTAGTTAAACCTGATCTTGCACCATTGAATTGTGCATTATCTACTTCATTGATAGCAATATTTCCATTTGGAACATTTAATACTGCAGGCAGATAGGAATTATTGGTAGTTGTTGTTCCTGTTGTTAACCAGCCTGTAGTACCATCGTTGTGATATCCGAAAATAAAGCTTGGTGCAGTTGCAAGGCCCTGATAAGCAAAAATATTATCCCCACTTGTACTAAAACCGTTAAATGTTCCGGTGAATGTTCCTAAATCAGCAGTTGCATTTGGAGTTGTAGCAGTTGCAACAATAACAGTTCCTGCAGGAATATTTGAAGTTGCTGTCCAAGTAGCTGTGTTTTCATTAGACGCTAAAACTCCTGCTGAAGTAAATGCATTATCTGTAAATTTAATTACTGTACCGGAAGGAAGATTTACCCATGTTACAAAAGCAAGTGCATCCACATCATCAAATCGGGCACCAATGATCATGATATCTCCGACTTTTAATTCATCAATTAATCCATCACAATCATCATCAATTAAATTACCTGCAATTTCAGTTGCTCCCGGATTTAC
>JANOBN010000069.1:0-3429 GCA_031411675.1 Bacteroidota bacterium
TTTGGTAAAACCACCCGGCTTACCCTGAAACTGTGAAAAAAGTCTGTTTAAAGGGATACCTCTTCCTGTAAAAACACCCAGATTTCTATGCATAGGCAGGATATATTCATCCCGCTGAAGTGCCATTGTAACACCTACAGCAATAGCCTCCTGGCCAATACCGGAAAACCATTTGGCAATCCGGCCCTGGCGCAATAGTACAAGCATCTTCTCCTCAATCATCCTCGGACGCACCAGCGCCTTGTAGAGATCAATTAACGTTTCATCAGTAAGTCCTTCGCGATTGAAAGATAAATAGGTCTGAGTTTCAAGCATCTTAACGGTTACCGGAATATTATACGCGGCAATTGGGCAAAATTATGGAAATTTGCAGAGTGAAATCGCAAATAATTCAGGAAGTTATTACTTATGTGCTTTTAGCAGGCGCTCTTATTTTTCTGGGAAGGTATATTTTTCAATTATTGACCCATAAGAAAAAGGCCGGATGTGCTGATTGTGGAGCCGCTGATGCGAAGAAATGAGTATTGAGTAGCTAGTATCGAGTATTGAGTAAAAAAATTTAGAATTTAAAATTTAGATCCGATAGCTATCGGATTTAGAATTTCATTACAGTGTCTTCGTCGCTCCGGGAATGTGATTGGGTGACTTAGTTATTGAGTTATTGAGTTATTAAGTTGCCACATAACAATAGCGTTTAACGATTAACTATTAACCACTAACCATTTTCTCCAAAACAGCATTGATGGCATTAAAATCGGGTATTTCACCGGCGTTATCCAACACTTCTGCATATTGAATAATTCCATTTTCATCTACTATAAAAGCAGAACGCTTGGAAGTGCCTTTCATATTAAAATTAAAAATTTCATAAGCTGTTCCGAATGCAGCACTTACATCTTTGTTATAATCAGATAAAAGCGTAAAATTAAGTTGCTGCTCCGCTTTATACTTAATCAATGAATAAACAGAATCAGGAGAAACACCATAAACCGTTACCTCCATATTATTGTAAGTGGCAATATCATCTCTTACCGAACACAATTCCTTCGTGCAGGTACTGGTAAAAGCGGCCGGAAAAAACAAAAACAAAGTACGTTTTCCAGTGATATCTTTTTTAGTCAATGGTTGCTTATCCGTTGTATAAAGCAGAAAATCAGGTATTGCATCGCCTACGTTTAATTTCATATTCCAAATTTTGTTATATATAAATAAATAAGTATCGAGTAGCTAGTATCGAGTAAAGGACTATTGTCGAAGATTATTAATTTTCAAATTGGCTAATTTTCAAATTGGCTAATTAATATCAAAGCCCCTTCCCTTTCGCTTCATTCCAATACACATCCATTTCTGCCAATGTCATTTCTGAAAGTTTTCTGTTTGTAGCGGAAACTGATTGTTCCAAATATTGAAAGCGGCGGATAAACTTCTTATTGGTGCGCTCCAATGCCTCCTCCGGATTAATATTCATAAACCGTGCATAGTTAATGAGTGAAAAAAGTACATCTCCAAACTCATGCTCTGCCTTGATTTTATCACCTGCTTCTGCTTCCTTTTTAAACTCTTCCATTTCTTCCTCCACTTTCTCCCAAACCTGATGCTTCTTCTCCCAGTCGAAACCGGCTGCACGCGCTTTCTCCTGAATACGCATCGACTTAATCATTGCCGGCAGTCCTGCAGGAACACCCTGAAGTACAGAAGTTGTTCCCTCCTTCAGCTTCAGCTTTTCCCAATTACGGCTTACTTCAGCATCATCTGCTACTTGTGTTAACTTACCACCATTATTTGGATCGCCGTAAATATGTGGATGACGGTGAATCAGCTTTTCACACAATGAATTGATAACATCTGCAATATCATAATCGCCGGTTTCGGAGGCAATGCGGGCATAAAACACAATATGAAGTAAAATATCGCCCAATTCCTTTTTAATTTCCTTTTTATCATCCTCAATAATGGCATCTGCCAACTCATAAACTTCCTCAATGGTAAGATGGCGAAGTGACTGAATAGTCTGCTTCTTATCCCATGGACACTTCTCTCTGAGGTCGTCCATAATGGTTAACAAGCGTTCAAATGCCTTTAATTTATCGGGTACTGAGTTCATCAATAGTAGTTTATGAAAGATTTGGGTGTTACATCAGATAATGAGCCGGCAAAGGTAGTTCTTTCTATTTTTGCCTTCCCTTAAATGAAACGTATACTCCTGATTCTTCTGTATTCTTTAGCCGCTCATCAAACCAGATGTGCTGAAACCGACACCTTGCCCGGAAGCCGCATGTTTACTCTGCGGATGCAGTATGGTTTTTTAATAGCACACCGGCCAACTATACGACACCTTCAGGTGGATCATGTAAAAGGAATTGAGGCCGAATTATTCATTCCCACCAATGGCTGTAACGACTGGCAGCAGCCCTTTTTACTTCCGGCATTTAGTATTGCCTACCAGTATCTGGATCTTGGAAACCCAACCATTCTGGGTGCCGGTCATGCCCTCACATCACGAATTGTTTTTCCATTAACAATAAAACGCCATGTTCGTACATTTATCAGTTCCGGATTTGGTATTGGTTACGTGGAAAAGCCATTTGACAGATTTGAAAATTATAAGAATGTTGCAATAGGATCTCATTTCAATGCAGTTGTTTCCTTTAGCTACAGAGCTTATTTTAATACAGGGAAAAATTCACGAATTGATGCAGGCATTTCATTTACTCATTTCTCCAACGGCAGTTTCCGTCCACCTAATTTAGGAATTAATATACCTACATTACAAATCGGATACAGCAAATATTTCGGAAACCCAATGCCATGTACACGCTATGAAATTCCTCCGCCTGAGAAGAAGCCGGTAAATAAAATAATAGCATCAGCAGGAATAAAAGGACTGGAAAGTGCCAACGGAACGCTAATGTATGGTGTTGGTGCGATAGCTGTTTCAAGACATTATACACTGAGTCATAAAAGCAAAGCGGGTGGTGGTATCGATTTATTTTATGACAGAACGCTACCCTGGAAGTTAAACAGTCTCTATGATGAAGGACTTAAAACAAGTACTGCATTTCGCACCGGGATATTTGGCGGATATGAATTAACAGCAGGCAAAGTGGTGATGCTTTTGCAACTCGGTATTTATGTGGTTGATAATTACAAAGAAGATGGATTCATGTATACCAAGATCGGTGTAGAATATGCATTTAGTAAACACCTGCTTGCATGTTTCCATTTGAAAACGCATTATGCTAAAGCTGATTATTTTGAATATGGATTAGGATATATATTATAATGAGAAATTTGCTTTTGATATATCTTATGCTCATTTGTGCTCTGCTTCAACAGGGTTGCAAGAAGAGTGCACTGTGTGATTGCCTGAAGAGCAATGGAACCATTGTAACAGAAGATCGTCCCGTGACACCTTTTCATTATGTTGAA
>JANOBN010000070.1:0-3081 GCA_031411675.1 Bacteroidota bacterium
AAGTGTTTGAATTTTTTGAGTATGTAATTACAGGAGTAGGAGTTCCTGATGCCGTTGCTGCAGAATAGATAACAGTTTTTGCACATGTCCCTGCAGTAACATTAGTTGAAATATTTGAAGGACAAGATGTAATAACAGGAACACTGTTAATCGTAACTGTTGCAGCAGTAGTAGATGAACTGCACGATCCGTTTGGACTAATTACGGTAACTAAATAAGATGATGGTGATGCCGGAGAAACACTTGGACTGGCTGCTGTGCCGGCACCATTACTCCATGCATATGTTAAACCATTTGCATCAATGAAAGCGATTTCAAAATCATCAAAAGTACCACTTGTATTATTTTGACTATCGACAACTTTAACTGTCCAGATACCATTTGGATTTAAAGAATTTAACCCGGAAAAAGCGGCCTGAGGAGCATAGCTACCGTTATATGGCGCTGAGCCCGTAGTTATTGAAGCCGGTCCTGTTCTGAAATATGTATTTGTATAATTCGCATTATTGCCACCGTTATTACTCGATAGGTTTAATGTAGCACCACTTGGTGCTATCAATGTTAAAGCTAGCTGACCAACTTTGCCATGTGTAATTTTAATTTTTACATAAGCAATTTTTACTGTTGTATTATTCAATGAAGAAGACAATCCGCTTACAGAAACCGTTTGCGAAATTCCTGCAGGTAAATTATCTGGAATAGCAGATGGAATCGCCGGATTACTCATAGCAACACGCACAGGACTTGCACTTAATATGGAGCTACCACCCGGACAGATCGCTGCCGGTGTTGCAATTGCAGCAGGTGCAGCAGCGGTACCATTGTCAAATGCAACTTGCATGTAGGTAGTTGCTGTTACAGCAACACGACTTGCACTTTCACAACCTGTTGATGAAACAGTACTGACATAAAATGTAGTCACTCCGGTTTTTTCAATTATTGGAGAATAGTTCACAGTTGTTGCCAGAAGAGTTCCGCCGGTGATTGCATCATACCAGTTATTTGTATTACCATTGGTTCCGACAGTAGCTAAAAGCGGAACAGTACCTAAACCGCATATAGATGCATTCGTTACCGAAGGATTTCCTATTGTAGCACACGGAGACCATGTGTATGTCTGACCGCTGGCAGGAACAAAAGTATTTCTCCACTGGCCTACTGCGGCATTTGTTGTACCTGCAATACTTGTAGCCCAAGTATGCGTACCATTTGTAACGGTACGACAATTAAAATCTGTATTGGTAGTTCCACGTAGTCCAACCTGAGCACCTCCATTGGAAGTAAGAATATTTGTCATTGTACCATAGACAACTTCAATGTTATTTGAAGATTCATATAATCGTAACTGAAAATTTAAACTTTCACCCGTTGGCGGAGTTGATAAATAGCGACGGTAATTTGACCACTGAACTATTAAAATCCTGTTGGGTGAACTACCTGAAGTAAGGTACTGTAATGTTCCTCCCGTTTGCGACAATAAATCGTATCCAAATGCTGAAATAACATTTGGACCGGCAGTTGTAGTCATTGGAGTCGCAAGTCCTGAACTACCAGGACAGATAAATGAACCGTTGCCCACTGTAATAAAACCATTGTTATTCACTGCAAAGTTAGAGTAGGACACACCATTAAACAGAAATGAAAATCCTATTGGAAAACCTGTTCCTGCTACTCCTCCACTAACGAAGGTAGTCGACCCTGTAGTACTTCCATTAAATACCTGATCATCGCTCAGGTTATTTCCTAAAATTGTACCACCCGAAATCGCGGTATATGATCCGCCGGTTTGATTAAATGGCATTGTGCTTATTACCGCAAACGAATTCTGGCAAATTGCCAGAATGAATAATGCCAGAATGCAACCAAAATTTGCTTTTCTATTTGATCGCAAGAAATTCAAAGAAATATAAGATTCCATCATACAAGTAAATGTGTTCATTTGGGTTAAGTTGAAGTTATTTTACAAAAGTAAATCGACTACACCCTAGACTATAATTTATTATGTCAAAAGGTAGATGAATGTTTGGCCAATGAAATGTTATTCGTGGTGAATACAAAAACATATGCCCTGAACGTATCATTTGTTTCGGTTACAAATTCCAATTAAAACAGGATATTATGTTTGCTCCGAAACCGGCCATGATGGCCACTTACAGAAATACGAAAGTTTAACTAAAACATAAAATAATTACTTTTCAAATGAAAAAAATAGCTTTTCAAAAAAATGAAATGAAATAGACGGAATTTTTTTATTGAATGATAGAAGTCGGATAGCAAATAAAATTCGAATATGTAACAATTTATCTCAAATGTAAGAGATCACCAATTTATTTACTGATTTCAATTATGAAATAAACTTCACCAACACATTGTTGACAGGATGATATCATATAAACTCTTAAAAAAATCAATGGTGCTTTTTCGTAAACCATAGTTTATTTCCATTTGTGAATTGAAGAATTCCATATACATAAATGATAATTGGAGCAGAACATACTGAATAATTAACCTTACTATTTACCACTACTATATTAGCAGCATTATTATTTACGGCGTCTTCACAATTATTTCAAATTTCAGCATTTTCAACATAATGTGAGATAATGGTCTCACAAAGATTTCTACTTCAGAATCGGAAAAGGTTTCGACATAAAAATGATACACAGCCCAAATTGACCAAAAAAAAGAGGAGCCCAAAGTCGGACTCCTCTTTTTTTAACACCCCGTAAGTGTAATTCTTATTGGATAATGATTGATTTATTTATCACTTCACTATCTTCTGTTACTATTCTGATCATATACATACCTGCTGCAATTCCTTCCAGATCAAATTCCTGAACGTTCATGCCTTCTGATGCATTCAGAATTGAAACCTTTAGAATTCGGCCCGTCTGATCTACAATTTGAAGTTTATATTTTGCATCTTTTTTACTATCGATGCTTACATTGAACTTACCATGATTTGGATTCGGATAAGCTTCAACAACTAATTTATCAGTCATTGATTGTTCAGCTGCAGTACGACAAGTAATATTTGCAACTAATGTACGTGTACCTGATACACCACAACCATTGAATGCT
>JANOBN010000071.1:0-2588 GCA_031411675.1 Bacteroidota bacterium
CTCATTAATTTTCAATTACAAGATCATTTCAGAATCAGAATTAAGTGGGATTAATGGAATCTGTATATCTCCTGAATTTATTGATAACATTATGAAATAAATAAAACATGATTATTGTTACAGATATTTATTTCTGAACCGGAAGAGTTTTATTTTTTTTAAATTGCGTTATTGTTTAATAACTTATTGGTAAACATTGTTGACATATGAAATTAATTCATTCGGAATTCTCATTTTTACCAATTGAATTAAGGAAGAAAATTTATGTACGATTATCTTAAAGGACAGCTTGCCGAATTAACACCCACTTCCGCTACCGTAGAATGTAATGGTGTAGGGTATTTATTGCATATTTCATTAATCACTTATGCTGCTGTAAAGGATCAGAAACAGGTTAAACTGCTTACCCATCTGATTGTCAGGGAAGATGCTCAGGAATTATTCGGCTTTGCCACAGATGATGAGCGAACCCTGTTTCGTCAGTTAATCAGTGTAAGCGGGGTGGGCGCCTCTACAGGCCGCATCATTCTCTCCTCCATGCCGGCAGATGAATTACGGTCCATCATTGCAAGCGGCAACAGCGGGGCTCTTCAAAAAGTAAAGGGAATTGGAGCTAAAACTGCGCAACGAATTATTGTCGATTTGAAAGATAAGGTGCTAAAAGGTGGGTCAGAATTTGCAATTTCATCTGTTCCGCACAATACGATCCGATCTGAAGCGTTAAGCGCTTTAATGATTCTTGGATTCGGGCGTCCGAATGCTGAAAAAGCCATTGATCAGGTATTGCGACAGTCAACATCGGCATCAGTAGAAGTGGTTATTAAGACAGCTTTAAATCTGTTGTAAAAACACTTTTCTAATCTGACGGATTTGCCTGTCAGATTTGGCTTTTTATGCTATTTTAGACCCCTCTTAAAACAATTATGCCACCATTTTGAAGAACCTTAAGCACTATTCTCTTGCAGCGCTTCTGTTAGTATCGTTTTTTGGATTAGTCCTTGGGATGGAAGGTCCTGAGAACAGTCTGATATACAGTGGTTTAGGGATTCTGGATATAATTTCTGCACCTCCCGATACCGGTCAAAAGGACACCCTTCATTATCCTTTTCAGGATCGTTACACTGACCCCCTTAATGCACATTCCGAGCCCAATGGAATGTATCTCAATGACCCGTCCAACATTAAAATGGATATCGAATACAATCCTGATGAGCGGCAGTATGATATTTATGAGCGGATTGGAAAGCAGTTTTACCGGAATCCGAGCTACCTTACTTTCGATGAATATGTAGATCATGAGTATGACCAGTCGACCAAAGAATACTGGAAACAGCGGGCGAATGAAGAGAGTGCTACGCAGAAGAAGGGATTTGCACCACGGTTGTACATAGGAGGTGAAGCATTTAACCGGATTTTCGGAGGTAATACCATCGACATCCGGCCACAGGGTTCTGCTGAGTTAAGTTTCGGATTGCAATTTTCAAGATATGATAACCCAACATTACCGGAGCGGCAACGGAGAAATACTACCTTCGATTTCCGTGAAAAAATACAGTTGAATGTAATTGGTAATATTGGTGAGAAACTAAAGATAACTACAAATTATAATACAGAGGCCAGCTTCGATTTTGAAAACCAACTTAAGCTGGAATACAACGGTCAGGAAGATGAAATCATAAAAAAGATTGAAGCAGGAAATGTGAATCTTCCTTTAACAGGAACTTTAATTCAGGGTAGTCAAAGTCTTTTTGGTATTAAAACACAATTGCAGTTTGGCAGAATGACGGTTACCAGTATCTTTTCTCAACAGAAGGGAAGTACATCGCGCATAAGTGTAGAAAACGGCGCAACTACTATGCCTTTTGATATAAAGGCAGATCAGTATGAAGTAAATAAACACTTCTTTCTTGCACAATATTTTCGCAATAATTATGATGCAGCTCTCTCCAACCTTCCTTTTGTGAATTCAGGAGTCAGCATTACAAAGCTGGAGGTATGGCGCACGAATACAGTGAATGTTACTACCGACAACAGAAACATTGTTGCTTTATTGGATTTGGGAGAACGTAATTTTTATAATACAAGTGTTCCATCATTAATTAATAATAATCTCCCTTTCACAGTAGGTTTTCCTAGTGATTCATCAAACAGCTTGTATTATGAGTTAACCCATAATCCGGCGTATACCGATGTGCGGTTGTTTGATAAAGCAGCATCAGTTATGTCCTCTATCAGCGGCTTTCAGGGCTCCCGCGATTATGAAGTTATTCTCAATGCACGTAAGCTGGATATGAATAAGGATTTTACTTTTAACCGGCAGTTAGGGTATATATCACTCAGTCAGCCGCTCAATCCGAATGATGTATTGGCAGTAGCTTTTGAATATACTGTTGGCAATAAAGTTTACAGGGTAGGTAATTTAACAACTGATAATATTCAATCTCCTAATACTCTTATTTTAAAACTTATAAAGAGTAAGATC
Organism: Bacteroidota bacterium; assembly: GCA_031411675.1. Lineage (GTDB taxonomy): Bacteria > Bacteroidota > Bacteroidia > AKYH767-A > OLB10 > JANOXC01. Next base: position 2,483 of record JANOBN010000071.1, read on the forward strand.
ACCAACACTTCTCTGCCAACGTGGGAACTGATGATGAAGAATATATATTCAAATATCTTAAAGACGATAACACTATTGAAATTGTGAACATTCATGGAAATGGTTT
>JANOBN010000072.1:0-2255 GCA_031411675.1 Bacteroidota bacterium
AGTTGCCGGGCGGCGCCAGTCTGATGATTGAACAGGGAGTTTTAGAAAATCCGGAGCCATCAGTTGTGCTTGGTCAACATGTAATGCCATTAATAGAAACAGGGAAGGTTGGATTCAGAAGTGGAATATATATGGCCAGTACGGATGAACTATACGTTACCGTTAAGGGGAAAGGTGGTCATGGTGCAATGCCTCATCTTAATATTGATCCTGTTTTAATTACGTCGCACTTGATTGTGGCACTTCAACAAATAATCAGCCGTGTAGCGAACCCTACAATGCCAAGCGTTTTGTCATTCGGAAAAGTTATTGCTAATGGCGCCACCAACGTAATTCCTGATTCGGTTTATCTGGAAGGAACCTTTCGAACACTCGATGAAAAATGGAGAACAGAAGCACATGTAAGAATGAAAACGCTTGCGGAAGAATTGTGTAAGTCAATGGGAGGCAGTTGTGAGTTTATTATCAAAAAGGGATATCCGGTACTTTATAATAATGAAGCCCTCACTAAACGTGCCCGTAAATATGCAGTGGAATTTTTAGGAGAAGAAAATGTAATTGATCTGGATATCTGGATGGCGGCAGAAGATTTTGCTTTTTATACACAACAAAAACCTTCCTGTTTTTACCGTTTGGGAACACGAAGTGAAAAAAGAGGAATCATTTCATCCGTACATACACCCACTTTTGATATCGATGAAAATGCTTTGAAAATAGGAATGGGATTGATGGCATGGATGGCAATAAAGGAATTAGCCAATTAGCCAATGTGTCAATTAGCCAATTTGAATTTCTGATTTTTATTTTGAAAAATTTAGAATTAGGCCGCGAAGCCCCACGATTAGAATTTCTAAGTAAGGCTGTTGCCGTATTTCTTAACCATTGCTTCCGCCATTGACACCATATCGGGAGATCCGATATAAAAAGGCGTACGCTGATGTAATGAGCCGGGTTGTAAATCTAAAATACGGCTGGTGCCATCACTTGCAATACCACCTGCTTGTTCTACAATAAAAGCAAGTGGATTACATTCATAAATTAAACGCAACTTACCATTTGGTGATTTTGCGGTGGATGGATAAATATATATACCCCCTTTGATAAGATTTCTGTGAAAATCAGAAACCAGGGAGCCAATATAACGGCTGGAATAGGGCCGGTTAGAAGCTTTATCATCTTCCTGACAATATTTAATATACTTCTTTACTCCGTCCGGAAAGTGAACATAATTTCCTTCATTGATACTATAGATAGCACCGCTTTTTGGTATCATCATATCAGGATGTGAAAGACAGAACTCACCAATGGAAGGATCAAGTGTAAAGCCGTTAACTCCTTTGCCTGTTGTATAAACAAGCATGGTGCTGGAACCATAGGTTATGTATCCTGCAGCAACCTGCTCTGTTCCTTTTTGAAGAAAATCATCTTGTGTTGCCAGTAATCCTGTTGACTTTCTTCTGTAAATAGCGAAGATGGTTCCGATGCTCACATTCACATCAATATTAGAAGATCCATCCAGCGGATCAATAGCTACAACATATTTCGCATTCTGAGAAACAGTACTGTCAATGCTTATAAGATCTTCATTTTCCTCTGAAGCAACAGCACAACATTCACCACCATAGCTTAATGCTTTAATAAATTGCTCATTGGCAAAAACATCGAGCTTCTTTTGGCCTTCGCCCTGCACATTAGTTGCACCATAATCGCCAAGAATATCCACCAGTCCGGCTTTGTTAACTTCACGGTTCACCACTTTAGCGGCAATACCGATATCCCGGAGTAAACGGCTTAATTCACCTTTTGCATATGGAAAATCATCCTGACGTTCAATAATAAACTGTCCGAGGGTTATTACTCTTTTTGCAGGTTTAAGTGTGATCATGGGTTGGAAGCGATTTGAGCAAATATAATTTTAAAAGCTTACCGAAGGCCTAACCTGTTGCCGCTTTTTTTAAAAACCTTAAATGTTGTTGGTAAAGGAGTTGGAAGAATTTGGGCAGATTAAAAGCTAATTGGTAATCTTGCACTATGCTATCAACAACTTCCTTCCCGAAAAATAAAATTAAAGTACTGCTGCTTGAAGGTGTACATCCTGCTGCAGTAAAGATGCTCCGCGATAGTGGATATGATAATATTGATACTCATAGCGGATCACTATCAGAAAAAGACCTTATTGATAAGTTGAAAGGTGTTCATTTGCTGGGTATCCGTTCCAAAACACAACTTACAGAAGCCGTTTTAAACAAAGCCGA
>JANOBN010000073.1:0-6142 GCA_031411675.1 Bacteroidota bacterium
GTGCTTGTAACGATTGTCCTCATATGAAGTTAAATACCATGGAAAAATTGTATCTCTGTATGAAGCATGAGCTGCCCGAAGTATTAATACCGCAAAGATTACAGGAAGCAGCACTTCGACCACTAAAACGAATGTTGGAAATTAGTGCTCAATTAGGACTTTAATCAGTATATTTATTCCATTACAAAATAAGTTAATGAAAAGAATTCTTTTATTTTTTTGTTTTATTATGATGTTGAACCGATGTTTTGCACAAACCGGTTTTCAGAAATTTTATTACCCGAATGGCAAGGTAAGCAGCGAAGGCACTTTTCTTAACGGAAAACCCGACGGTTACTGGAAGGCTTATTATGAATCAGGAATAATAAAATCAGAGGGGAACAGAAGTAATACTACACTGGAAGGTGTATGGAAGTTTTATAATGAAAAAGGAGTGCTGCAGTCAGCCTATAGTTATGTAAACGGAATAAAACAGGGTATTCAGCAGGAGTATTATAACAATGGAAATTTATCATCAGAAATATGGCTCGCTAATGCTGTAATGGATAGTGTTGCAAAATATTATAATGAGGAAGGGGTACTGAATAAATCTGTTACTTTTAAAAATGGAGTTGAAAACGGCCCTACAAAAGAATATGCATCGGATGGAAGAATAATTACTGTCACCACATTTAAAAATGGTTTTTTTCAGAAGGAAGAACGCATTAACCGCATAGATAAGTTCGGATTTAAGCAAGGCACCTGGAAAGAGTTTTATCCGGGCGATTTTGTTAAAAGTGACGGAGTGTATAAAGATGATAAAAAGAACGGCATGTTCAGAGAATATACTCCTGATGGATTGATTCTTAAAATTGAATTATATAAAGATGATTTATTGTTGACGGATGATGCTATAAATCTGAAGCTGGACATAAAGCGCGACTATTATAATAATGGCAGACCGAAGTCATCCATAACATTGATTAACGGTGTAAAGTCCGGTGTTTACCGTGATTATGACAGAGAAGGAAAAGTAACTTCTTCTAAATTATATGATAAAGATGTAGTTATTGCAGAAGGCGGGACAGTGGATGGCAGTGGTCAGCAACAAGGCAGTTGGAAGTATTTTTATGCGGATGGAAAAATGAAATCTGAAGGAAGCTTTAAGGATGGAAAGCGAGACGGACCCTGGAGTTTTTACTTTCCAAATCAGGTAGTACAACAGAGAGGAGTTTATAAAGATAATCTGCCAACAGACCAATGGAAATGGTTTTATAGGAATGGATCTATTCTGCGGGAAGAGACTTTTATAAATGGTAAAGAAGATGGTTTATCAAAGGAATACAGCGATACAGGATCTGTAATTGCAGAAGGACTTTATGTAAACGGTTTGCGAGAGGGGCTATGGAAATTTAATAATGGTGAATATATTGCCGAAGGAAATTATGCAGAAGGCAATATGGATGGCAAATGGAAACAGCGCTATCCTGATGGTACACTTGCTTTTGAAGGGGAATATTTTGAAGGGAATGAAAACGGAGAGCATGTGTATTATTATGACAGTGGCAAAGTCAGAGAAGAACGCTTTTATCGCCTTGGACTTAAAGAGGGGAACTGGAAACATTATGATATTGACGGAGAGTTGATTTTAACCACCACGTATCAAAACGGCATTGTTAAAAAATATGAAGGCGTTAAACTGGAAGAACAACCCAAATAATTTTGTATTATCGTAAACTATAATTTATTCGTTTGACGCAACAGAAAAATATCAAAAAGTGGGTTTTTATCGGAGGAGCTCCACGCTCAGGAACCAGCTTATTACAGGCTATTTTTAATCAACATAGTGAATGTACATCTCCTCCGGAATCTCATCTAAAGGAATCATTTGTTTATGCCCCCACAACAAGCAGGCGAAACAGCTTGTCCAATCATGAGCAGCTACTCATGTTTCTTAAGAAGGATAAATGGATTCCAAGATTAAATATTGATCCGCAGGAAATAGTAAGGGATTTTAAAGAAGGCGCTCCGGCAACAGAATTATTCACTTTATATATGGAGAAGTATGCTGCCCGCGAAGGAAAACATACGCTGGTAGAAGGAGCCCCCTTTAATATCTGGTTTATGAAAAAGCTGTATGCTGATTTCCCCGGATGTTATATCCTGCATATTGTCCGCGATCCACGCGATGTTGTAATGTCAACTATTAAAGCACACTACAACACACAAATTGATTTTCCGCTCGAGAATATTGCCTATCAGTACATGGAAAGTTATTTGCAGGGACCGATGTTTGGAGAGAAACTATATGGTGACCGTTATGTGAAGGTGTACTATGAAGATCTGGTAAGCAAACCGCTGGAAACGATAAAGTATATGTGTGAAAGGCTCCATATAACATTTGAAGAACCGATGCTTTCTTTTCAGGAAAGCTTATCAAAGGTTGCAGCTGTAGAGGAGGGGTGGAAAGTAAATCTCACCAAACCATTTATTAAGGACAATTTTAATAAGTGGAAAACAGAAATGAGGAAGCAGGATATTATTTGGACGGAATGGATATGCCGCGAATTATTCAAACTGGAAAAAGCACACTATTCACTCAGCGAATGGAGTGAGAAAGGAGGGCTTGACTTGCAGAAAGAGCTATTGCCATTATATCTTAGAAGAGTAAAAAAGAAACTCCGCACTTTTATTGCAGGAAAGAAAACAATGGAACAACTCGACAAAGGACCTGCTCACGAACGGCTTCGGACAGCAGGAATGTTGCGTTTATAATCTATCGCCTTTTCTTGCGTTGTCCGCCTTTACCCTTTTTGTTTTTGCCGGAGCTGCGGTTAAAATCTTTATTTGCCGGAGATCTTTTATCAAAACCGCCTTTAGACTGAAACGCTCTTACGGGATTAGGACCAAACTCATCAAAAATCACAAAGTCAATTTGCTTCTTTAATAAATCAGCAGACTTTAGAACAACTTTTACGGCATCACCTAACTGATATTTTTTTCGTGTTTTATGACCTACAATGCAATAATTTTTATCATCAAATTCATAAAAATCATCTTTGAGATCGCGCATGCGAATCATTCCTTCGCACTTGCTGTAGGTAAGCTCTATATATATTCCCCACTCTGTAACACCAGAAATAATACCATCAAAAACTTCTCCTTCGCGCTTTAACAGATATTGCACCTGTTTAAATTTTATAGATGCCCGTTCTGCCTCGGACGCTTTAATTTCCATATCGGTACTATGGCGGCATTGTTTTTCCAGAATATCTGCAGCAGCCGGTTTCCCGCCCTTTAAATAGTGATCCAGTAAACGATGCACCATCACATCAGGATAGCGACGGATAGGGGAGGTAAAGTGTGTGTAATAGTCGAAAGATAAACCGTAATGACCAATATTATCAGTGGTGTAAATTGCTTTTGACATGGTACGGATGGCCAGTTGCTCCAACACATTTTGCTCCTTCTTTCCTTTCACTTCCTTCATCAGATTGTTGAGAGAATGTGCAATTTCCCGGTCTGATTTAGTATTGATGCGATATCCGAATTTTCCTGCAAAAGCAGCAAAGGTGGTCATGCGATCCTCCACAGGAGTGTCATGCACACGATATACGAACGGAAGCGGCTCTCCCTTTTCTTTTCGCTGCGCATGATTTTTACCGATAAACTCTGCTACTTTTCTATTGGCCAACAGCATGAATTCTTCAATGAGTTTGTTGCTGTCCTTGCTTTCTTTTATATATACATCAACGGGATATCCTTTATCATCCAGCTGAAATTTTACCTCCACTTTTTCAAAGGTAATGGCACCCTGTTTAAAGCGCTCTTTGCGGAGCAATTGTGCAAGCCGCTGGAAGGTGAGAATCTCATTTTTCAACGGACCGTCGCCGGTTTCAATTACCTCCTGTGCTTCTTCGTAGGAAAACCTTTTCTGAGAGTGGATAATTGTTCTTCCAAACCATTCATTAAGCACCTCTGCTTTATCATTCATTTCAAAAACGGCACTGTAGCAAAGCTTGTCTTCACCCGGCCTAAGCGAACAAACATGGTTGCTGAGTTTTTCCGGCAACATGGGAATCACTCTGTCAACCAGATAAATGGATGTTGCACGCTCCAAACCTTCCCGGTCTAATTCTGTTCCGGGAACTACATAATGTGAAACATCGGCAATATGCACTCCGATTTCATAGTTACCGTTAGGCAGCTTTTGCATGGAAAGCGCATCATCAAAGTCTTTTGCATCAGCGGGGTCAATGGTAAAAGTGATGGTTTTACGAAAGTCGCGTCGCGCAGAAATTTCTTTTGCTGCAATTTTATAGGGAATAGCAGACGCCTCATCTTCTACTGACGGTGGAAAAGACAATGGAAAACCAAATTCTATAAGAATGGCATCCATCTCTGCATTGTTGTCGCCGGGCATCCCCAGCACTTTAATTATTTCTCCAACAGGATTCTTGGCATCTTTCGGCCAGTCAGTAATGCTCGCAATGGCCTTTTCTCCGTTCACAGCGCCATTTAATTGCGACAAGGGTATGAAGATGTCAACTCCGCCTCTCTGGCCTTCACATGACAAAAAAGCGAACTTTCCGGAAACCTGTACAATACCTGCAAACTCTGTTCTGGCCCGCTCCAGCACTTCTGTTACTTCCCCTTCCGGACGTTTGCCTTTTCGTTGTGCGTAAAGACTGACTTTTACTTTATCGCCATGCATTGCATTCATCGTGCTTTGCCGGGCAATATATATATCATCCTCAAACTGATCGTTTACCACATAAGCACTGCCGGAGGAGGTAATATCAATTTTACCCTCTACAAATTGTTCCACGGGAAATAACTTGTATTTGCCACGATCGGTCTCAATGAGATCGCCCGACTCCACCATTTTTTCCAATGAAGTAATGATCATGTTTCTTAGTGCACCCTCATCACAGGCATTGAAAATAGGTTCAGTTACAAGGGCAAAAGGTTCTTCCTCCAGTTTTTTTAGAACTTGCTTATAATTGTAATGTTTATGGGAATGAATTTTAAAAACTTCTAAAATCTGTTGTTGTAATAACTTAACGGAGTCAACAGAAGTTTTTTTAGGTGAAGGCATGTAATAAAGTTTAAGCGAAGGTAAAACAAAAGCACTAGTGCAAGATAAAATTATCGTAAAGCTAGCCGGAAGGATGCAGCACCAACAAAACCATTAACAGGGGGGTTATATTTTTTAACGGTAACGATGATGTTGCTTGCTTTACTAAATTGCAAACTAAGGCTCTGTAATATCCTGCCCGCTACATGCTCAATTAATCGCGACGGAATGGCCATCTCCCGGTGAACAAGCTCATGTATGATAACATAATCTGCTGCAGACGAAAGATCATCGTTCTTTACGGCTGATGTGAAATCGGATTCAATGGTAACATCAACAGAAAAGCGGCCTCCGATGGTCGTTTCTTCTTTCATGCATCCATGATAGGAATAGCATTCAATGTTTTCGATTGATAGTGTGGAGGTCATTTTGATTTTATAAATAATCAGGAAGGAATGTTAGTGGCAATATGGTGTAGTGCCGATTCAATCCTTTTGCAGGTTTCATCTTTACCGAATAATGCAGCCATTTCAAATAAAGCTGCACCGCCGGAACGCCCACTTAACAAAATTCGGAATAGTTGCATCATGCTTCCCGGGTTGATGCCTGATTTAGCCGCATGATCTTTTAATGCAGCCTCTATAGGAGCAGCAGCCCATTCATTCAACGATCGGAAAACAGGAATAAGACCGTTAAAGAAAGTGATAGCATCGGCATTCCATTTCTTTGATAATACAGTATCATCATACGTTACCGGAGCAATGAAAAGATAGCTCCCGTTCTCCCATAACTGATTCTCGAATTGTATCTTTTCTTTCAGAAGCGAAACAGTAGTTTTAACATAATCAGGAGTAAGGATGGAGCTGTTAATGTCCTTGTTTTCTTTCAATTGTTCCAACCAGCGTTTTGCAATGTTAGCGGAGTCTTCTTTTCTCAGATATTGCTCGTTTATCCACTTTGCTTTATCAGGATCAAACTTTGCACCCGCTTTATGAATCCTTTCCAGAGAGAAGGCATCGATCAGTTCTTTCATGGAAAAGATTTCTTTTTCTGTTCCGTCATTCCAACCCAGCAAAGCAAGAATAT
>JANOBN010000074.1:0-1844 GCA_031411675.1 Bacteroidota bacterium
CAAGATACTCGCAGTAAAAATTGTAAGTGAAAGGCAGATAAATTCAAATACAGGTTTTGACAATCTCGACGTTGATAGCAATTGTAAACATAAATCGTGACTCCTAAACAAATAGAAAGAGCAAAAAAGAAAATTGCCGACATTAAGCGGGCTCTTGCAGCTGAGAAAAGAAAATTTGGCTCCTATGACGATGGTCGTGGACTTCGCTACTTGCCGACAAGATATTTCATTCAGCTCGGTGACTATTCTGGTGGACATACATACCTTAAGTGGTTTGACAAAAATTTTCCAGACGACAGCGGCTTCCCTGAGTTTTTATTCGAGCGGACAATTATTCTTTTCAAGAGCGAGAAGAGAAAAGAAGCAGAGCAAAAAGCATTTCAAACATTTTGTTCTAACCCCTACTGGTTTGACAAATTCTTCGGTAGACCTATAACGCCACTTGATATGTGGCACAGTTCCAATCTTACAAAGCCGGATTATACCGATGCTCTTGAATATTCAAACGGACACTCAGACCTTATTGATTTTAGTGAGTGGCTCGACAAACTTATTTCAACAGAGAATTTTACTAATCGTAGCAAAAAATTCGTTGGCATTTATAAAAGGTTGAAAAATGAGGCCGACACGGAAATGAGACATTACCTGTTACAACAAGCTTATAAGTTAGAGCAACCTGAGTGAGTTTGAACAAACTGCTACCAACATCAGGTTTTGTGGCATTGGGGCTTGACGGCAGGGCGATATTGCTAATGGATAAAGTAGCTGGAGTAGTTGCTTAATTTTTAACCACAAAAAATATCACAAACTGTTTTCAAATTTCAATGTGCCAATTTTAATAACTTCCTTGTCTGAAGTTACCCTGCAATTAATGATCCTGCGCTTTTGTGTTGGTCTACCAAAGTTGGTAAATAATTCAGCTTTGATAGTTATAGGGCCACCTAATGTCTGCCTGTTATCCCCATAGAAGTTTACTTCAATAGCATAACTTCCTTTGACAGCTTTTTTAAGGATAAATTCTTCGGGACCATAGCCCTGTGTATTATCATTTGATATTTTTCCTCCTGCACCGGTACTTGTATTTTCATAAGAACATTTTTCTTTTGCAGGATCGGTTACCCAAAGATCAATATCAGCATTATCTGAGCTCCAGCCAATCACGATGCGTACATCAAGCGGCATTGACCGGATAAATTTTTTATCAATGCCCGAAAGATTTATATCGTTGGAGTGAGCACTGATAATAGCATTCATTTCATTAAGTACAATAGATTTTATACCGTAAAAACGGCCTTCCCAATTGCCCAGTGCAACTTTATACAACAGATCCACTGCTTGTTGGTAATTACCGGTTTCATTGTATGCCAATGCCAGGTCGCGGTATGATTGTGGTTCTTCTTCCCGTATATTCAGTACTTCTTTAAATACTTCAACAGCCAATGCTGTTTCTCCAAACTCAATAAGCTGGTTGGCAACAACACGAAGCAGTTCGGGGTCTTCCAGTTTCATTTCTGTAACATTCGACAACACCTGCAATGCCAGTTGTTTGTTATTCTTCTCAAATAAATAACGTGCTACATCCACATAAAATGAAGGTTGATCGGGGTAGTCTTTTTTAAGCAACAGGTATTTTTCGTAATAGTTTGCTGCGGTTGTTTTATCCAGTTCTTTTAAATAAACAGCATCGGCTTTCCATTCACTTACCTGAATACCTGATGATAATGCAGCAGGCAGGGGTTCTTCGGCTTTTACTTCTTCGTCCTGTACAATCATGGGTGGGGTAAATTTTATCTGGTTAATCTCCGCAGGCGAAATCTTAGCCTGCGTTTCAAGCATTTGTATCG
>JANOBN010000075.1:0-2812 GCA_031411675.1 Bacteroidota bacterium
GTGCAGAATGCACAACTTGTGATGAATTATGCAAAGGCGAACTTTTGGTAACTGGCACCAAGTTAGCCGGGTACTTTGTTACTGACAGCTGGTTTATGCCAACTGATGGATCTGCGGATTATATGAACAGTTGTGCTGATACCTATTATGGAGGCGCCAATGCTCCATCAAGCTATGTTACATTTTCAATATATAAATATCTCTGGAGTGATATTGTACCGAGAAATGGCAAAGGATACCTTGGAATATTTACTTATGCAGCAGCAAATTATCGTGAATACATCTCCACAGAATTAACACAAACCCTAATTCCCGGCCATAGCTATCTTGTTTCCTTTTACGTAAATAAAAATATTAATGCCCCGTTGCTGTGTAATAAAATCGGCGGATTGCTTACTACTGATCGTATCCTTGTTACCAACAATAGCTCATCAAACATTTTAGCAAATAATCTTCCTTTTACACCACAAATCAACTGGAATGACAGCAACTATGTTCAGTCTGACAAATGGTATAATGTTTCAGGAATTATTGTAGCTGATAAACCTTATAAGTATTTAACAATAGGCAATTTTGAGACGAACAGTAGCACCAATATTCTAAACCCCGGCACATTGCTCTCCGGTCAGTTTTTTCCTGAAAGTGCCTCCTATATGAATATTGATGATGTTGTTGTTGCGGAAGTTCCTGCTGTAATTGATGATAGTTGTAAAGCTACTGTAGTAGCGGTTAATCCTTTGAAACCCGGTGCTAAATCAGCATTAATTATATATCCGAATCCTTCAAGGACAACCATCAATTGGAATTTAGCCGGCTTTGAAAATTCAGAAGTAAATGTTGAAGTGTACTCACTTACCGGTCAAGTTCTATACAGCACAAAAACCAAATTAAACTCACTGAATATTGAAAATTATCAGCCCGGTATATACTTTATCTGTTTAAGCGATATTGACAAACGTTATACTGCCAAATTTGTGAAGGAATAACACTATATTTCCATTTGACTGACCTTGTATGCAGGGTGGATATGATACATATCATTGGACTCATATCCACCAACTTCTAATTTCGCATTTATTGTAAGAATTGTAGATGCTGTCAGGATTTCCGGCAGTTCAAAAAGTTAACTTCCTATAAATGCAAAGACTGTTATGCTTCCTATTGATTTATACGATGGCTGGAATAACTTTTCAACTGGATGAATTAATAAAACTGCCAGTACTGGTTAAGCACTATTATTATCATTCCCAAATAACAGATGGTGAAACCATATTACATTTTCTATATTCACATTATGTGCAGAATACTGACAAGGAATCTTCAAAAGATCAACAGGAGAATTCGCAATTGCCTTTTAAATCAGGACAAGACTTTCATTCGTACTTCAATTCCTTTATTATAAATCATTCTAAATTTGTATCTTTTATTTCCTTTGTTGCCATTCTGGAGTTTCCGGATTACAACATAATATCTTCTTTCGGCTACGCTGACATTTGGAAGCCCCCACAAGTTGTTTGAGTTTATTTTCTATTATCCGACTAACGGGTAATTTCCGGTTTTAATTAAATTCACAAAATTATTTACAAATACCATCATATTATGTACCATACACATTTACATTTAATACTCAACCATTTTCTAAAAATCGGAGGGATTATCGGCACCATTTTATTAGGCTATGCCGTTATAATAAAAGAAGTGAAACTGCAAAAATAAATTCTTTGCTTCTGATACTTGTAATGTCATTGATTGCCATTCCTGTATTTTTAACAGAGGGGAGCCGGCTGAAGAATCTGTGGAGCACCTGCCCGGAGTAATGGAATTAATAATTGAAGAACACGAAGAAGCAGCAGAAATAGCTTTTGGGTCGCTGTTGATAGCCGCCGCGCTTTTATTAGTTACTTTTGTTTTCATCAAAATGAAATCTCAATCAGCAAATTTATTAGTAAAGCTTACACTTATTGTGAGCCTTGCTGCCTCCGGACTGATGGCTCGCACAGGATATCTCGGTGGATTAATCCGTCATACAGAAATTCGTGGAGATACTATTAAGAATATAAATACAGAAGCAGAGTCCGGCAATAAAGATAGCTCGGAATTGGAAAAAGAAGAGTAATAAATATTTATATTGCCGATAACAAATCCATTTATGTAAAACAAAAGTATCCAAACAGAAATTGACGCAAGCTTCCTGTATAAGAGGTTAGCTGATCATGAAACTGATGCTACGATTGCCAACGTTTTCCTTCAAATGAGTGATATTGAAAAAGGACATGCAGAAGCATTTGCACATAAGGAGAATTTAGATCTCACCAATTTATTTCAACCATCATGGAGAGCAAAAACGCTGGATACAATTGGAAAAATATTTGGCTATGATTATGTGCTGGGTGTTTTAATGGAAACAGAAAAAAGTATTTCCAATGCTATTATCACAGAAAAGAAAAAACAAAAAATACCCATCACCGGTACAGAAACCAATCATGTTAAAATTCTGAGGTCTATTCTTGAAAAAGAGACGAATGTTACCGGTCCTCAGCTCTCCAAGTTTGAAACAAGGCATCGTTCAGTGGGAGGAAATGCAATAAGAGCTGCTGTGCTGGGCGGAAATGACGGGTTGGTTTCTAATTTCAGTCTGGTGATGGGTATTGCCGGAGCCACTTCAGGACAACAAGGAGTATTGCTGGCAGGCCTTGCAGGAATGCTGGCAGGTGCATTGTCAATGGCATTAGGTGAGTGGATCTCTGTTACCAGTTCCAAAGAGTTGTATGAAAACCAGATGGAAATTGAAATGGAAGAGTTAAAAACAAAT
>JANOBN010000076.1:0-18685 GCA_031411675.1 Bacteroidota bacterium
GTGAGTTGTTCGCTAATAGATGTTGCAGTAGTACTTTGTAATTGAATATCTGTCTTGTATGATTCACCCGGAGCCAGCGTTACTGAACTTCCTCCTGCAACAATAGTGAGCTTAGAAGGATTGGTGACAGAAAAGTTACTCAACTGTATATCCTGATTTCCGTTATTTACAATATTAAAACTATATATATACGGCCAGTTGGCAGCTACAGTTCCGTAATCAATAGTTGCATTAAATTTTTCGAAACTAAAGTTTACCGGCGCAGTTGAGGTGGTGGAAAATGAAGTGATACGATCAGCAAACTGAGGATAATCTACAAATGGATTACGGTTATTTTGCCATAAAAAAATGGTATTATTTCTGGTGGTTTCAACGGTTGCAGGGAGATAAGTTTTATTCCATTGTTTCAGAATGGCTTCCTGTGAATTCATGAAATTGCTGTAATTCTGATAACGCAATACAAAATACAACATCGCTCTTGCCGTCTCTCCCTTATGTACATCACGTGGTTCAAAGATGTTAGTATTGTTATCAAACTTACTTCCTCCCTGCGTCCAGCTTGGATTTGCTGCCACACCAAAAGGATAACTCGATCTTACATTATTTGCAATTTCATCTGTAGGAAACAAATGATGCAAATCGCTTTTCATAGGCTCAAAACTGCTGAACAATCCCTGTGGCCAGGTATGTTCTGTATTGAACTGATCGTTAGTCTGACAGTCCGTACGATCAAAATATCCGATTGCCTGTCGTCCGGTATAAACACATTCCAACGTATTAACTGTTGCACCCTGACCATTTGTTTTTTGATTATCCAAAACCATAAACATACTATCCCGTGCCCTGTCGTATAACAATGCATTGTAATTTAATCCGGTAAGCGTATTGATATTCGTTTTAAGAATTTGTTCTTCTTTGTTCTCCGTTACATCATAATAGGAATTACTGTAATGTCCCTGTCCAAGCAAATCTACAGTAACTGCACCACGATTGCCATTATTCTCAATCACCATCTCTGAATTATGAAAAATATTATGCTGTGGTGCAAATTTTATCCAGACGGTTTGAGAGGATCCGTCATTTATAACAAAACTGCTTTGTGATACAGAAAATGCAGGTGCTCCGTAAAAAGTATAAAATTTAATATTGATTACATCTACTGTTTTACCCATGTAGTTATAAATGGTCAATGGCAAACTGTCAGGATTTACTTCATCTACCGTTCCAAAATTCAATTGTGATGTACTAACTGTTAAAGTCTGTGCAGCAGACATAAAAGAAATAACTGTTGATATCACTACCAAAACCCAACTTTTCATCATTTTTGATTTACGATGTACGAAGTACAATTTATGAATTACGATGTACGAAGTACGAGTATACAATTTAATTTAGAATTTAGAATTCATAATTATGAAATAGTGCTTCCTTCGGCAAACTTCACCGATGGTTCAATAAAACATAATTCTCCTTTTTCATTCGATGCCATTAATATCATTCCCTGCGATTCTATTCCTTTGATTTTACGTGGAGCCAGATTTGCCAGCAAGGTTACTTGTCTTCCAATGATCTCTTCAGGCTTATAATATTGTGCAATGCCGGAAACAACGGTACGTTTATCAATACCGGTGTCCAGCGTTAATTTTAATAATTTATCCGCCTTCTCCACTTTCTCTGCTGTAAGAATAGTGGCTACACGCAAATCCATTTTAACAAAATCATCATAGCTGGTTTCGGCTTTAATGGAAGCTAATTCTTTGTCTTCTGTCGCAACTGTAGCTGCCGTATTATCTGCTTTTGTGGCGTTCAATTTCTCTATTTGTTTTAAGATATCTTCATCATTAACCGGCGTAAATAAATGTCGTGCTGCCTGAAGCTGAGAACCTGCATTCACCAGATCTGCATCACCTGCACGATTAAAATCAGGTGCTTTATTAAAGCCCAGTAAGTTGAATACATTTTTTGCAAAACGCGGGAGGAAAGGCTGTGCCAGTATTGCCAGTGATGCACTTAACTGCAATCCTGTATTTAAAATATCAGCAACACGATCCGGATTTTCTTTATATATTTTCCAGGGCTCTGTGTCGGTAAGATATTTATTTCCGGCACGGGCAACATTCATAAATTCAAACTGTGCATCACGAAAACGGTAATTACATATTAAGTCTTCAATTTCTTTTGCTTTTTCTTTTACGGTGGACAAAAGCTGCTCATCTATTGTTTCCTTTTTTGAATATCCCGGAGTAACTCCGCTATAGTATTTATAAGTAAGAACCACTACACGATTTACCAGATTACCCAAAATAGCAACCAGCTCATTATTCACTCTTGCCTGATAATCTTTCCAGCTAAAATCACTGTCTTTTGTCTCGGGTGCAATAGATGTTAATACATAACGCAATTCATCTTCTCTCCCCGGAAAATCTTTTAAATACTCATGTAACCATACTGCCCAGTTTCGGGAAGTAGAAATTTTATCTCCTTCTAAATTCAGGAATTCATTTGCAGGAACATTATCCGGCAAAATAAAATCACCATGAGCAATTAATGTTGCCGGGAATATGATGCAATGAAAAACAATATTATCTTTCCCAATGAAATGAATCAGCTTTGCATTATCCTTTTCATCTTTCTGTTTCTTCCAGTATTTCTCCCAGTCATTAGGAAGTAATTCTTTGGTAGCTGAAATATATCCAATAGGTGCATCAAACCAAACATACAATACTTTTCCCTCTGCACCTGGCAATGGAACTTTCACTCCCCAATCAAGGTCGCGGGTCATGGCACGTGGCTTCAATCCTTCATTCAACCAACTCATGCACTGACCATAAACATTACTTTTCCAAATACCTTGTTTACCACCAATGCGTTCTTTCAATTCTTTTTCAAAATTGCCTAATGGAAGAAACCAGTTTTTTGTTTTTCGCAATACCGGCGCACTGCCACTTAGCATCGAACGCGGATTGATAAGATCAGTAGCATTTAAAGAACTACCACATCTTTCACATTGATCGCCATAGGCATTTTCATTACCACATTTCGGACAAGTTCCAACAATGTAACGATCAGCCAGAAATTGTTTTGCTTCTTCATCATAAAACTGTTCCGTTGTTTCTTCAGTGAAAACACCTTTATCATACAGATCTTTAAAAATACCTGCTGATGTTTCATGATGTATTTTATTGGAGGTACGGCTATATATATCGAAGCTGATTCCAAAATCAGAAAAAGCATCTCCCATCAGTTTATGATATTTATCTACTACTTGTTGAGGTGTAATACCTTCCTTCCGGGCTTTTATGGTGATGGGCACTCCATGCTCGTCGGAACCACAAATGAATTTAACGTCTTCGCCCTTCAAACGAAGGTATCGTACATAAATATCGGCAGGAATATAACAGCCGGCCAGATGACCTATATGAACAGGGCCATTGGCAAAAGGCTAAGCGGCAGTAACCAGGTAACGTGACATAAATTAATTCGGTTATTACAATTTTAGACTTACGGAATATACTAATTATTGATAATCAACTAACGGGTAATTGGCGAATTGGGGGGATAACGAGGCAGATCCTTACCTGCAACATCGAACTTTAGACCCAAAACCTTGAACTTTGACCGGCAAAACACCTTTCTTTGCAGCAAAGATAGTATAACCTGATGAGGCAACCTGATTTTCTCAAGCCCGGCGACCGTATAGGCATCATTGCTCCGGCCCGTAAGGTAAGTGTGGAAGAGCTGCGTCCCGGTCTGGAAATACTGAGTGGGTGGGGCTATCAATGTGTTGAAGGTAAGTACCTTTACGGAGATTGTAACCAGTATTCAGGCACTGATGAGGAGCGTACAGCCGATTTCCAGTCCATGATTAATGATAAAAGTATCAGGGCAATTATTGCTGCCCGGGGAGGATATGGATGTTTGAGGATTGTAGACAAGCTGGATTTCAAGCCTTTACAATCGGATCCAAAATGGTTTTGTGGCTTTAGCGACATGACCGTAATACATGCTTACCTGCAAAAAAATCTGCAGATGCAATCGCTTCACTCCATCATGGTGTTTAATATGATGCCGGAGCGGTTCAATAAGGAAGCAGTGGAGTCGTTGGGAAAGGCACTTTCCGGCATTCCTTTGCATTATGAATACGCCCCTGATGCGGAGTTTAAGCAGTTTCAGAGGAATGGAAAGGCAAAAGGAGAGGTAGTTGGCGGCAATCTGTCGTTGCTCTATGCTTTAAGTGGTAGTAATTGTGATATGGATTTGAAAGGCAAAATCCTGATGCTGGAAGATCTTGATGAATATCTCTATCATATTGACCGGATGATGTTGCAACTGAAAAGAAGCGGCAAGTTGAAAGATCTGGCAGCATTGGTAATTGGAGGAATGACGGACATGAGAGATAACACCATTCCTTTCGGTAAAAATGCAACAGAGATTATTGCTGAAGTCGTTGCGGAATATGAATATCCTGTGTGCTTTGGATTTCCTTGTGGTCATCAGCCGGACAACAGGGCATTATTTATGGGGCTTGAAGCGGAGCTTATTGTTGATGAAAAAAATAAATTGAATTATATATAATGGCTGCACATCACGAAACCGGCATTAGCGGAGAAAAGATGGCAGTACAATATCTGCAGGAAAAAGGATACTTGATCTTACATACCAACTGGAGAAATGGAAAGGCAGAAGCGGATATTATAGCAGAGAACAATGGCATGCTCATTATTGCAGAAGTTAAAACACGATCAACAGCCTACTTCGGATCACCGGGAGAAGCAGTGGATAAACAAAAACAAAAAATGCTTGTTAAAGCTGCAGAAGCATATCTTGAAATAAATAATATTGATAAAGAAGTTCGTTACGATGTTGTTGCAATAGTGATGAATGATAAAGAAACAACAATTGATCATATTGAAGATGCCTTTTACCCGTTTGCAAGTGAGTTAGAGTGAAGATGATTTAGAGTGAATTACCCCACCGCAAGCAACTGGGCATCAAAATGATGACAAAAACATTTATAATTAAAGCACCTTAAGAGGCGGGGAATTCAACCCTAAGGAATTAAAAGTAAATTAATATATATAAGTTTTACAGGAAGTAATATCAGGAAAAAATGAAAAAGCAAAGTACAGGTCGCCGTGATGCAAGAGGCGGAAGAAAAGAGGAGAGAGGAAAAGATAGCCGCGGACCACGTAAAGACGACAGAGCACCAAGAAGTTTTGAAAAAGGAACAAGAGGTGATGACAGAGCTCCGAGAAGTTTTGAAAGAGGAGCAGGCAAGGATGAAAGAGCTCCGAGAAGTTACGCTAAAGGACCGGGAAAAGATGACAGAGGTCCGAGAAAAGCAGTAGGCGAAGGATGGGAACCACGTCCGTTTAAGAAATATGCAAGTGCAAGTAAGAGTGAATCCGGATGGACAAAACCGGATGGAAAACCAATGCGCAAACGATCATCAAAAGATGAAGGTGGCGATGACAGCCGGGAGAAACGTCCTTATGAAAGACGCAGTGCAACAGGCGATCGCAGAAGTAGTGAAGGAAGACCATTTACAAAAAGTGAAGTTGGATTTCGTGGTGGGGATAAAAAATTTGGCGAAAGAAAAACAAGAGATGATGCTCCAAAGTATGGTGATAAGCGTGCACCAAGAGGAGATAATTTTGAATATAAAGAGAAACGTGCGCCTCGCGGTGAAAGGCTGGATGCAGATCATGATGCTGTAAAACCGGAAGGCGATACGCGTGATTTTATTAGCAGTGGAAGAGGAAAAGGTGGTGTTGACAGAGGAGAAAAATCAGGTTTTGAACGGAAGACAAGATCATATGATAAAGATCGTGCACCACGTGAAGATGTTTCTGAAAAGAGAACTTTTGGTGAGCGCAAAGATGATGATGCACCTCGCACATATACCAGAAGAAGTGACAATGATTCCGGTGAACGTGGAAAAAGTTATGGAGTAAAAAAAGGCAAACCGGAAAGACCAAATAAATCATTCCTGAAATCAGGATCGGAAGATGATAAGCCTTTTGATCGTTTTAAGAAAAACAAAGCAGGTGTACCACGCAGACCGGGCAGAGATGATTCAGCACCTAGAAGATCAGGTAGAGATGAATCAGCACCAAGAAGATCAAGCAGAGATGAATCAGCGCCTAGAAGATCAGGTTCAAGATCAACTGCACCAAAAGCAGAATCAGATTTTAATGATGGCACCATTCGTTTGAACCGCTACATTGCGAATGCAGGTATTTGTTCCAGAAGAGAAGCAGATGATTATATAACTGCAGGATTAGTAAGTGTGAATGGTGAAATTGTAAGTGAGCTGGGAACAAAAGTTTCTATCAGCGATGATGTTCGGTATAATGGCGAACGATTAAAAGCAGAGAAAAATGTTTATCTCGTTTTAAATAAACCAAAAGATTACATCACTACTTCTGATGATCCGGGTGGAAGAAAAACAGTGATGGAATTAATTTCCAAAGCATGTAAAGAGCGGATTTATCCTGTAGGCCGTCTTGACAGAAATACTACCGGAGTATTATTATTTACCAATGATGGTGATCTTGCAAAAAAACTAACGCATCCTGCCACCATGGTGCGCAAAGTATATCATGTGGAGCTGGATAAATCATTGAAGAAGTCTGATTTTGAAAAATTACTTCATGGTATTGAACTGGAAGATGGCGTATCGTCTGTTGATGACATTTCCTATGATGCAGGCGGTGATAAAAGTCAGGTGGGTGTTGAATTACATTCCGGAAAAAACAGAATTGTGCGTCGTATGTTTGAACATTTAGGATACGATGTAGTAAAACTTGACCGTGTAATATTTGCCGGCCTTACCAAGAAAGATGTACCACGTGGCAGATGGAGAATGTTAACAGAAGTAGAAATTGCATCATTAAAAATGCAAACAGGTAAATCAAAAAATACAAAGAATCCAAAAGCAGGTAAAGATCAGCTTAAATTATTTTAATGAAAGTTGATTTGCAACAAAGTCTACTGTTATTCTTTAGTTATCCATTTCCAATAATTTCTTCGCTACAATTATGAAATCACGTATCGCTGTAATTGGCGCAGGTGCAGCCGGTTTTTTTGCTGCCATTCATGCGGCAATGTCGAAAGATACGGAAGTGATTCTGTTCGAAAAAAGCAATAAGGTACTTGCCAAGGTGCGTATTTCGGGTGGAGGAAGATGCAATGTAATGCACAACTGCTTTGATGTTGCCAAATTGATTGAATATTATCCGCGTGGCCGCAAAGAATTGCGGAATGCCTTTGCACGATTTAATTCCAATCATACTTTAGAGTGGTTTGAATCGAGAGGTGTTGATCTGAAAATTGAAGATGACGGCAGAATGTTTCCTGTAACAGATGATTCCGCGACCATCATCAATTGCCTGGAACAGGAAGCGGAAAAATATCATGTTGATATTCAACTTCATAAAGGTGTTGATGGTTTAAAGAAAACCAACAACGGATTTGAATTATCTTTTTCTGATGAAAGCAAAGGCAATTTTGACAAAGTAATCATTACCACAGGAGGCAGTCCGAATATCAGCAGCTATGAGTGGTTGCAACAACTTGGACATACCATTGTTTCTCCTGCACCATCACTCTTTACATTTAACATTCCTTTATCGCCTTTAAAAGGGCTGGAAGGATTGTCGGTTCAATCAGCATTAGTAAAAATAAAGGACTGCAAACACACTGAATTGGGTCCGGTATTAATTACTCACTGGGGCATAAGCGGACCGGCAGTAATAAAAATGTCGGCATGGAATGCCAGGCAGTTACAGGAAGCCAACTATGAAACAACAGTAAGCATTAACTGGTTGCCGGAATACAACATCGATAGCATAAAAGAAGTAATTGATGAATACAAGATGGATCATGGTTCGAGAAAAGTATTTACTTCATCGCCTGTTGATTTGCCGCATCGATTATGGGAAAGAATTTGCGATCTGGCACGTGTAACCATCATTGAAAACTATGCCGATTTAAACAAAAAGAAAATGAACGCTATTGCAGAGTTACTTGTGAATATGCAATTGCATTCAAAAGGAAAAACAACGTATAAAGAAGAGTTTGTAACCTGTGGTGGCGTGAGTTTAAAAGAGGTGGACATGCAAACTATGGAAAGTAAAAAAGTACAAGGACTGTTTTTCGCCGGAGAGGTTTTAGATATTGACGGCATTACCGGTGGTTTTAACTTTCAGGCTGCCTGGACAACGGGGTATCTTGCCGGAGTGAATTCAGCATTAACCGTTAAAAATTAATTGTCTGTATTTCGATAATATCATAAAAGCAAATGTTATAAAAAACATTTACAGATTTCATAATTATAATTATTTCAATTAAAAGTCGAAAAGAACAGCATTGGCTAATTTACAAATTAGCTAATTGGCCAATCATTTTTCCAGGATCCTTAAAACCATCTGCGCCGTATGTCTGCTTCGTTGCTCCAGTAAAACTTCTTTACCCAATGCTATTTTTTCAATAGTTGACGGGTAATAATGACGAATCGTATAAAGTTGGAGATCCGTATTGTAAAGTACTCTGAAATCCTTACGCAATTCCTCAATCAATTTCGGCAATTTATGTTTATCATTATCAACACATACAGAAAAACTGATGGCCGAATTTTGCATCAGATTCATACGAACGTGAAACATAGCAAAGGCAGCAAAAATGGTACTCAGACTTTCTTCTGCAATAAAAGAAAAATCCTTGGCTGAAATACTAATCAGCACCTGATCTGTCTTAAAGATAAAAGAAGGAACCAATGGCTTCGTTTCCACATCTTTTGCAATCAATGTTCCTTTGGAAGCAGGTTGCAAAAATGATTTTACATAGAGTGGAATATTTTTGTTTTCCAGTGGCTTTATTGTTTTCGGATGAATGACCGATGCCCCAAAATAAGCTAATTCAATGGCATCCAGATAACTGATTTGCTCCAGTTTTTGTGCGTCAGAAAAATATTTGGGATCGGCACTTAACACTCCGGGAACATCTTTCCATATATATACTCCCTCGGCATCCGTAAAATAAGCAAGCATAGCAGCACTGTAATCTGAGCCTTCCCTGCCTAACGTAGTATTGTAATTTTCGGAAGTACTGCCAATAAAACCCTGCGTCACCACCAACTGACTTTTATCAGTGATCAATGGTAACATTTTCGATTTAACAAGCTGATCACTTAATTCCCAGTTTACCTTTGCATCACGATAGGTATTATCAGTTTGAATAACGTCACGTATATCGAACCAATTATTTTTAATACCATGGTCATTGAGATAAGCACTTACAATCCGGGTAGAAACCAATTCCCCGATAGATACAATCTGATCATAAATAAAATCATATTCCCGTTGCTCCTCTTCCAGTACCCAGTCAACCTCAACAAATAAATTATTTACATCTTGAAATACCTGGTGCTGTTTATCAATAAAAAGATCTGACATAATATTTAAATGAAATTCTTTCACCTCATTTAACAATTCATGTGATTGCCCATCCTTTGTCATATAAGAATCCACCACCCTTTCCAGTGCATTAGTGGTTTTACCCATAGCTGATATCACACAAACAATTTTCTCTCCCGCATACAATTTTAAAATATCAGCAACATTCTTCACCGCCGCCGCTTCTTTTACTGATGCTCCTCCGAATTTGAATACTTTCATTGGTGAATAGTTAATAGTTAATAGTGAATAGTGAATAGTTATCGCGAGGCTTCGCTAGTTAATAGTTAATATTTGTTGTTTATTGGTTAATATAAAATAACTTAACAACTTAATAACTCAATAACTTATCCTCCGGATAAGTTTTCCACCTGCTCCTTTGTCAATTTACAATTAATCCATTCCGAATCAAACTCCGTTGGATACTTTTTGTAAAAGTTAATTGCCGGCTCATTCCAGTCGAGGACTTGCCAGTGCAGTTGATTGGCATTATTATTTTTTGATTCTTGTATTACATTATTGAACAATAACCTGCCTACACCTTTTCCTCTCCATGATTCCGTTACAACAATATCATCCAGATAAATTCCCTTTCCTTTCCAGGTGCTGTATTTAATAAAATAAATTGCAATGCCAATTACTTTATTATCCACTTCTGCAACATCACAAAAAAATACCGGTCGTGTTCCGAAGCCATCATTAATCATATCCTCCACGGTATTGGTTACTGCTTCCGGAGCCTTCTCATACAATGCCAGCTCTTTAATTAATCCTAGAACCTGAGGCATATCTTCCTTTGTGCTTTTACGAATGGTAATATTCATGCCGGCAAAAGTAAGAGAAAAACAAATGAATAGTCTTGCTGATTGTAATCGCTATTTATTCACTTAAATTCGCAGCTATGAAATTGCATTTTAAGAAAATCGGAGAAGGTCAGCCATTTATCATTTTACATGGCTTGTTTGGATCAGGAGACAACTGGGCCACTTTCGCAAAAAATCTGTCGAAAAATGATTATGCCGTTTACCTTGTCGATTTGCGCAATCACGGCCATTCAGGATGGGATGATTGTCATGATTATAAACATATGGCAAGCGATGTGCATGAGTTGATTGTTTCAGAGCAACTGAAAGATGTTATTATGCTAGGACATAGCATGGGCGGTAAGGCAGCTATGCAACTGGCCATTGATTTTACTACTGATATTCAAAAATTAATTGTGGCAGATATTACACCCCGATATTATCCTCCACATCATCAAACTATTTTAAATGGTTTATTGGCGCTGGATTTTAATGAGATTAAAACAAGAAATGATGCAGACAAGCAACTTGCATTAACTATTGATGATTTGAGCACGCGTCAGTTTTTATTAAAGAATCTATATTGGAAAGAATCTGATAAACTGGCTTTCCGTTTTAATCTGAAAGCATTAAGTCAGGAAATTGAAAATGTTGGCGCAACAATCGAATCTGAAAACGCATCCGAAATACCATCACTATTCATCAGTGGAGAAAAATCCAATTATATATTAATCACTGATCATGACATTATAAAACAATTATTCAGCCATGCAGAAATAATAACCATCCCCAACGCCGGACATTGGATTCACGCAGATCAGCCTTTTTTATTATTAAATAGCATCATTTCGTTTTTGCAAAAAGATTAGTGGGAAGGGAGTGGCAGTAGCAGTAGCAGGAAATTTTTTTTTGGAGGAGATGCAGTTGAGAAGTCTGGAGAGCAGATTTAAGAATTAAAAATTTAGAATTTAGAATTTAAAATTTAGAATTTCTCAACGCTTCCACTGAAGTGAAGAAAGCATGTGGTCAATATCCTTTTTTACAAAAGCAATAACAGGAGCCAGTGAATCACTGTTGGGAACAGAATTAAAATACAACGCGCCTCTTAAAAAATGTTTACTGCTATCCGTCATATAAAACTGTATTGATGATGCCGAATTGCCACCGATATTATATATGATTCCGGAGGCATGAAAATCGTTGGACACCAATTCTTCATCTATAGCATTAGCCCGTTGTGTATGTTTATAAACCAGTGTTCTTGCATCTTCGGCAAATACATCAAAATTATTATTCACCGTCTTATAACTCAGGAAAATCTGTCCGTTAAAGGTTGGATAATTTATATACCACCAACAAGCTTCTGCCAATGAATTTGTATCAGGCACTGCTGTTGCATAGTTGGAAATCTCAAATTTAAAAGGACATCCCGGAGGATCGAAAAGGGTATACTTTGAATCCGGAATTTCTATACGTAAATATCCTTTTTTATGAGGCAAAGAAGGCTCATCACAAGAGGCAAGAAAACTTACGGCTAATAAACATAACAGGAAATATCGTAAGAACAACTTTTGCGGAATTTTTTTTATCATCAGAAAAACTCAGAATGGCAGATCGCCATCAGGTGTATTTATTGGTGGTGTTTCAGGATTGATATTTTGTGAATGTTCATCACTATGTCCTGTATTGCCATTCCCGGACTCACGACGACTTAAAAGTGTCATGTTATCGGCCACAATTTCTGTTTCATATTTCTTTATGCCATCCTTTTCCCACGTGCGTGAACGGATTTTACCTTCTATATATACCATCTGGCCTTTACGAAGATTTATTTTTTCCGCAGCTTCTGCCAACCCTCTCCACATTACCACACGATGCCATTCTGTTTGTTCCACACGCAAACCTTCCTTGTTTTTATAATATTCCGAAGTTGCTAAAGGAAAACGTGCTACCATTATTCCACCTTCCATATGACGGTATTCCGGATCCTTGCCCAGATTACCAATCAACATCACTTTATTTAATCCACTCATAAATCAGGTATATTTAGTCTATAGATATGTTGTGATAAACGCTTCCGGTGATAAGCAAAAGTAATGAAATTAATTCCAAATCCATAAAGCAAAGATTTTAGGAAGAAATGCCTGAAAACCCTTACCTATCATCTGTTTCTTTAAGATATTTCACAATAAGTTGAGGCATGCCGTAATTCTTTAATGAATCCCGTGTGACAGCCTTCCATTTTTTAATTATTTTGAATTTACTCTCCCCTGATGAGCTAAAATGAATAAAACGGGTATTCAGCGTTTGATGTGAAAGTTTATGCTGATATAATTTACTGAAATAACTCACTTTAAAATCCGAATCCGCAACCATGGATTTCCACTCCGGTATTTTATATAGCTTTTCAGGTGATAATTCCTTTTCTGTTTCTATGAGAGGAAATTCATATAAGCCCTGCCAGATATCTTTCTCTTCTCTTTTCTGAATATATAACTTACTGCCTTTTTGAAGTAGCAGATAATAAAAGAACCGCTCTTTCACCCGTATAGTCTTTTGTTTTACCGGATAAGAAGACACTGCATTCTCGTTTCTTGCAACACATTCCTGCGCAAACGGACATTTTTCGCAAAGGGGTTTAGGCTTGCAAACGGTTGCTCCCATCTCCATTATTGCCTGATTAAAAAGACCGGGATGCTTCTTATCTAAGAGTGAATCTGCCAGTTCCTTAAATTCCCTTTTCCCGGCAGTGGAGTCAATGGGAGTAGAAATGCCGAAATACCTGGAAAAAAAACGGTATACATTGCCATCTACCACGGCATGAGGCAGGTTAAAAGCAAAAGAAGTGATGGCTGCAGCGGTGTAATCGCCTATTCCTTTAAGGTCCCTGATCTCATTATAGGTTTTCGGGAAGCCATTATGCCGCTCCATCATCTGTTTTGCAGCGGTTAAAAGATTTCTGCCCCGGGAATAATAACCCAGGCCCTGCCAACGCATTAAAACAGCTTCTTCAGTTGCTTTTGCCAAGGATTTGAGGGTCGGAAAATCAGTCGTAAAGCGTTGATAATAAGGTATTCCCTGCTCTACCCGGGTCTGTTGGAGGATGACTTCCGACAGCCAGATACGGTAGGGATCTTTGGTGTTTCGCCACGGTAAATCGCGGGCATTTTTGCGATACCAGCTTAACAGTTCCTCATTAAATGTCATATTTTTTACCTAAAGTGCTCAAAAGTAATGATTTGATTTTGAGCGATAGACAAAAAACGTATCTTTGCCACCCCCAAATTTTGATAGAATATGACGAAAGCAGAATTAGTAAACGAGATTTCAAACAAGACAGGCATTGAAAAACTGCAGGTGCAAACCATTGTAGAATCCACCATGAAGGTGATCCGCCAGTCTTTAATTAATAATGAAAATGTATACCTCCGTGGTTTCGGAAGTTTCATTGTAAAGAAGCGCGCCAAGAAAACGGGTCGTATCATTACAAAGAATACTACGATTATCATTCCGGAGCATTATATACCGGCATTCAAGCCTGCAAAAACTTTTGTGGAGCGTGTGAAAACATCGCAAAGCAAAAAGGTACAGCCTAAAGCCGAGTAATATTATTTATGAGTTCACGCAACCTGCGTTATTTGTTTGTTGGAATTGCATTGTTATTATCTGCCGGACTCTATTTCGCTCCTTCACAGATTAATAATAAGCCTGCTCCCAAAAAAGATGCTGCTGCTCCTAAGCAACAGGCTCTTTCGATGGAGAGCATTTCTAAAACTGCAAAGGAGTCGTTGAAAGACGATCAGAAAGGGTACATCAGTTCCCTGGAAATGCAGCTGGAGGCAAATCCAAATCAAACATTTCTCCTGGATTCACTGGGAAAAGCGTGGGATGAAGCACAGATACCTGCTCTGGCAGCATGGTACTTCGAGAAAAAAGCCGAAAAGCAGCCTTCCGAAGAAAATTATCTGGCAGCAGCTTATCGCTACTTCGATGCATTTAAAATTGCAGGTGATGAATTGTTGCGGACTCAGTTAGTAGATAAAGCAATTAGTTCTTACAATAAAGTTTTGGAGATAAATCCTAAAAACCTGAATGCAAAAACAGACCTTGGTGTTTGTTATGCTGAAGGAACAAGTGAGCCGATGAAAGGTATTCTTATGTTACGTGAGGTAATAAAAGAAGATCCAAATCATGAAATGGCACAATTGAATCTTGGGTTTCTATCGGTAAAATCAAAACAATTCGACAAAGCAATTGACCGCTTTACAACTGTTATGAAAATCAACAGTAAGCGGACAGATGTTTTTTACTTTCTGGGTCATACGTATTATGAAGCAGGGAAAAAAGACAGTGCAATCTTCTGGCTGGAGAAGTTTAAAAAAGAGTCGGATGATTACAGGTTGGTTCAACAGGCGGAGCAGATTATCGCGCAACTGAAACAACCATTATAAAATAAATAAAGTGCAGCTTAATAAAGCAATTGTTTTTTTAAGCTGCTATACATTAATATTTAAAAACATTTAGTTATGCCAAGCGGAAAAAAACGTAAGCGCCATAAAATGGCCACTCACAAGAGAAGGAAGCGTCTTAGAAAAAATCGTCATAAGAAAAAGAAGTAATTCTTTTTTGATGCGGTTGATGGTGCAGTATTTATAATGCTGCACCCTGTTTTGGGCATTCGGAAAAAATCATTTTCAGAATGAAACTGATCAGCACTTTACCTTGTTGCTTTTATTGCAACTGCCTTGCTGCATACAGTAAACTTTGCCAGACAATCATGCATCCGGTAACTAGTTTTTTTACTATTAAAAAAAGTTGTCCTTGAACAGCGAATTAATCATTGACTCTGCTGCCTCTGAAGTAACCATTGCGTTACTGGAAGAAAAACGGCTGGTAGAGCTAAATACAGAGAAGAAAGAACATAACTTTTCGGTGGGAGATATATATCTCGGCCGGGTGAAGAAGCTCATGCCTTCTCTCAACGCTGCTTTTGTGGATATCGGATATGAGAAAGATGCTTTTTTGCATTACCTCGATCTGGGTCCGCAAGTACAATCGCTCCTTAAATTTATGAAAGGCACTGCTGCAGGACGTCAGCCTGATGCTTTGCTTACCAATTTTGTAATTGAACCGGATATTCAAAAGAGCGGAAAGGTATCGCAAGTGCTTACATCGAATATGCTGATGATGGTGCAAATTGCGAAAGAACCTATCAGCAGTAAAGGTCCGCGTATTACCAGTGAAATTTCACTTCCGGGAAGATATGTGGTGCTCATGCCTTTTTCTGAATCACTTTCTGTTTCATCAAAAATTAAAAGTGCTGCCGAACGCACCAGGTTAAAACGTCTGGCACAAAGTATTGTACCCCGTAACTTCGGAATTATTGTGCGTACCGTTGCTGAAGGAAAGAAAGTGGCAGATCTTGATCAGGATATTCAGGACCTCATGACACGCTGGACAGCTTTGCATGCACAAATGAAAACGGCACAACCTCCTGCAAAGTTATTGGGCGAAATTGACCGTACTTCCACCATACTTCGTGACACGCTGAATGCCGACTTCAACAGTATACATGTAAATGATGCAAGCTTGTATGAGGAGATCAGAAATTATATTCGTGCAAAAGCTCCGGAGCAGGTTGACATTGTAAAATTATACAAAGGCAAAGTCCCGATTTTTGAATTTGCCGGAGTTGACAAACAGATAAAAAGTTTGTTTGGCAAAACCGTAAACATGACAGGCGGATCGTATCTCATCATTGAGCATACAGAAGCCATGCATGTAATTGATGTTAACAGCGGAGCCAGAAAAAACTCCGGCGATACACAGGGAGCCAATGCACTTCAGGTAAATATCATGGCTGCAAAGGAAATTGCACGTCAGTTACGATTGCGCGATATGGGTGGAATCATTGTGATTGATTTCATTGATATGTATAACACCGTTCACCGTAAGGAACTTTTTGATTGTTTGCGTGATGAAATGAAAGGTGATACTGCACGACATACTATTTTGCCTCCAAGTAAATTCGGATTGGTACAAATAACCCGTGAACGTGTTCGTCCGGTTACGAATATTATTACCGTTGAAAAATGCCCTGCCTGTGATGGCACCGGTGAAATAAAAGCAAGTTCTTTATTGGTGGATGATATTGAAAACAACATTCGTTATCTCTGTCAGGAACAAAATGAATCATCTTTAACATTACAAGTACATCCTTACCTTTCCGCTTATTTCACAAAAGGATTTTTCACTTCCCCAAGATGGAAATGGTTCGTAAAATATAAAAAGTGGATCACCGTTGAACCCATTTCTGCCTACCATGTAATGGAGTTTCATTTTTTGAATAAGCAGGGGGAAGAGATTAAGATTTAATTTGAAGATTTGATTTGTAGGAATTTGAAGGCACAAGTCAGAAAATAAGACTTACAGCAGTTATATAGATTAATTTAGTCCTGTTTTTTCCTATACAAGTCCTGCAATACCCATCATAGGTCGAACTTCCCGATAGTTTCGCCCTTTTCTGCTTTCTTTGCCGCTCCAAATTCTAATAAATTAATATCATGATAAAAAGATTGATTACAGGCCTTGTGGCACTGATGCTGCTCCTTCCGGTAATGCTTAAGGCTGATGAAGGCATGTGGCTGCCAATGCTTATTAAACGTCTGAATGAAGCCGATATGCAAAGCAAAGGGTTGAAGTTAACTGCGGAAGAAATTTACAGTGTAAATAACTCTTCATTAAAAGATGCTATCGTACACTTCGGTGGATTTTGCACAGGTGAGATTGTATCGCCTGACGGACTTATCCTCACCAATCATCATTGCGGATATGATGCAGTAACTACATTAAGTACGGTAGCTGATAATATACTTACCAATGGTTTTTTTGCACTGAATCGCAACCAGGAAAAACCTGCAGAAGGATTAAGTGTAACTTTTCTGGTAAGGATGGAAGATGTAACCGCTACGATAATGGCAGGAATGAGTGATACCATGACTGAAGAAGCACGCACAAAAGCTTTTCAGGAAATGGCAAAGAAGATGAAAGATGAAAATTCAGAAAGCGGCAGATATAAAGTAGATGTTAAACCATTTTTTAAAGGCAATGAATATTATATGTTCATCTATGAAGTTTACAAAGATATTCGTCTCGTTGGAACGCCTCCTGAATCAGTTGGAAAATTCGGTGGTGATACTGACAACTGGATGTGGCCACGTCATACTGGTGATTTTTCTCTGTTCCGAGTGTATATGAGTCCTGATGGTAAGCCGGCAGATTATTCAAAAGATAACATCCCTTATAAATCAAAACATTTTCTTCCGATAAATATTGGTGCAAAGAAGAAAGATGACTTTGCAATGATTATGGGTTACCCGGGAAATACGGATCGTTACTTAACTTCTTTTGGTGTGGAGAATGCAATTGATCAAACCAGCCCTGCCATTGTTAAATTACGCACCCGTAAACTGGAGTTAATGAAGGCAGACATGGATAAGAGCACAGCAGTTCGCCTTAAGCTTGCATCGGAATATGCAAAGACCAGTAACTACTGGAAATATTTTATCGGACAAACAAAAGGCTTGAAACGTCAGCGTACTGCAGAACAAAAAAGAGAGATAGAAAAACAGTTTGAGCAATGGGCTAAGTCATCACCTGAACTGGATAAAAAATATGGCAATACCCTAAGTACATTAGGTGCCGGTTATGCTGATTTGCGCAAAACAAATATTGCAAAAGTTTATCTTCAGGAAGGTATTTTTGGAAATCAGTTATTGCCATTTGCTATTTCATTTTCAGGACTTGAAGAAGTTTTAAAAAATAAGGATGCAAAAAAGGAAGACATTAAGAAATTAACAGATCCTTTAAAAGCCGGACTGAGTGATCATTTCAGCAATTTTAATGCAGCAACAGATGAAAAAGTATTAGCTGCATTATTGGAAATGTATGCCAATGATGTTCCAAAAGAACAACAGGCTCCAATCTTTGAAACTATCCGTACTAAATACAAAAGTGATTATGCAGCATTTGCTAAGAAGATGTTTAGCACCAGTAATTTTGTTACAGAAGAGAAAGCAAAAGCATTTTTGGAGAATCCATCTTTGAAAAAATTACAAAAAGATATGGCGTATTCTACTGTAAAAGGAATATTTGATCATTATGCAGCAAACATAAGAGGCAATGTCCGTTCTGCACAGGCAAAAGTGGATAAGAATATGCGTTTGTTTGTTGATGGCTTACGTAAAATGGATCCTGCAAAAAAATATTACCCTGATGCCAATTCCACTATGCGTTTATCTTATGGAAAAGTTGCTGATTACTATCCGATGGATGGCGTTTATTATAATTTCTTCACCACAATAGAAGGTATCATGGAAAAGATGGATAACACCAATCAGGAATTTACAGTACCGGCAAAGTTGGTGG
>JANOBN010000077.1:0-1970 GCA_031411675.1 Bacteroidota bacterium
AGAAAGCACTTGAATCCGGAATTAAATACTCAAAGAATGAGCTAATCGTAACGGTAGATGCTGATTGTTTAGTAAATCCAAAATGGCTCCGGGTTTTTGCACAGTATTATGAAAGATCAAATCCACCTATGATGGCCGGCCCGGTTTTAATTTCATCTGAGAAGGGAATTGTTGCCGGTATTCAGCAACTGGATTATCTGGCATTGCAGGTTTGTGGACTTGGCTCTTTAAGCAAAGGGAATGCATTTTTATGCAGTGGTGCCAATCTTGCATTTTCCCGTGAGGCATTTTTTAAGGTGAATGGATATGAGGGCAACGAGCAAATAGCATCAGGCGATGATACTTTTCTCATGTTAAAAATTAGCAAGCAAATAGGACCGGTTGTTTCAATTATTGATCACAGAGCTATTGTGACCAGTTCACCAATGAAATCAATAGAGGAAGTTGTTCAACAGCGGGCCAGGTGGGGAAGTAAAATAAGTAGTTATAACAGTCTGTTCATTAAGTCCACAGGAGTGCTGGTGATGATGGCCAATGCCTTATTTATTATAAGCCTGCTAATGCTTCTATTCGGATATTGTTGGCCATTTTTAATCATTGTTCCTGGTAAATTAATTATTGATTTCCTGGTTCTGAAGAAGGGCATGAATTTTTTTCAGATTGTTAAGCCTTCAGCATGGATGGTACTGCTATTTCTTTACCCGTTTTTCCTGATTTTTACAGGTTTAGCTGCTCTCAGAGGTAATTATAAATGGAAAGGACGATCCTTTCAGGCAGGTCGATGATTTTTCAACATTAGAGAGGAATAGCCTTTAATTCAGTTACTTTGTACCATCATATAATGGAACTAATGAAGAGGAAAAATATACTTGTTTTATTGGCTTGTTTGATTACTACAATTAGCATAGCTCAAAAAAAAGAACAACCAATTAAGCCATTCGGTCAGGAAGAGTTATCGGAATCAAAAAAAGAAGCAGCATCTTATTTTAAGATGGAAAATTACCGGATGGCAAAAACTTTTTATGAAAGACTGGTAGTTAACGACCCTAAAGATGTAGAGTTTAATTACAGACTTGCAGTTTGCTATCTGAATACAAATTTTAACAGGGCTAAGGCAATTCCTTTGTTGGAGTATGCCGCCAATGCAAACAGTAAAGATATCCCTAAAGATGTTCTGTTTGAATTAGGTAAAGCATATCATTATGGTAACATGTTTGAAAAAGCAATTGAAACTTTTGAGAAATACAGAATTGCGAAAAAGGGAAGTGTTGATGCTAAATCAAAATTTGATTTATGGGTGGCATGGAGTAATAGCGCTAAAGAAATGGTGGAAAAGCCACTTGCTGCATCATTTATTAATCCCGGTAAAACAGTTAATTCACCAACATCAGATTACAAACCTGTAATAGGTTCTAATGACAGTGTAATATATTTTTCCTCTTCCAGAAAAGGCAATACAGGCGGGTTAACGGATGATCTTGGTGATATCCCGGCCGATGTTTATTTTTTCACTCAAACGGATTCCACTTTTACAAAAGCAAAAAATGCCGGTGCCAGTATTAATACTCCGCTTTATGAAGAATGTCTTTATCTGAATATGAATGGCGACCGGATGATTATATATATGGAAGGTGACATTCAGGGTGATTTATATATAGCTGACTTAAGAGGTAAGCAATGGAATAAGGCTGTTTCAATGGGTAAGGAATTTGTAACGAAAGCTTATGAAACAGGGGCTTGCTTATCTCCTGACGGATTAACCCTTTATTTTGCCGCTGAAGCAGATGGAAGTAAAACAGGAAAGGATATATATAAATGTACCCGTACCGAACAAACCGGATGGTCGAAACCGGAACGTATGGGAGATAATATTAATACGAAGGAAGATGAGGATGCACCAAATCTTTGGCTTGATGGTAAAACATTTTTCTTTAGCTCAAAAGGCTGGGGTGGAATGGGAGGTTATGATG
>JANOBN010000078.1:0-10123 GCA_031411675.1 Bacteroidota bacterium
CCCGATGCCGTGACGGCATCGGGACAACAAATGTACATTAAAAACTTTTTAGTTTTTTGGTGCTTCTTTTACCGGCTCAGTGCTTGCAGCAGGCATCTCAACAGTACCTTTAATATGAATTACTTTAGGGCTGTTTTTAGCATTTGAAGTAATCGTTACTGTTTTATCCTGCATACCCTGCTTTCCGGCAGAATTGAAGGTAACTTTAATAACGCCTTTGCCTTTTGGAGTAATTGGCTCTTTTGGGTACTGAGGAACAGTACATCCGCAAGATCCCTGTGCATTAGAGATAATAAGAGCTTCTTTACCGGTATTAGTGAATGTAAATTCTCTGGTTACAGATTCTCCTTGTTTAATTGTTCCGAAGTTATACTCTTCCACTTCGAAAGTCATTTCCGGTGCATTTTTCATGTCAGCCGGTACAGCAGTTTGTACTGGAACTACCTGTGGTGCTACTTTCTTGTCCTGTGCGAAAGCGCCAACTGTCATCATCAATGATAATGCAGCGAATACAATTGATTTTTTCATTTTTTTTAATTTGTTGTTTGAAGTTTATTATTGTTTTTATTTTCCTTGATTTTCAAATGGCGACATACCATTACTTTTCATAACCGGAGTCTGGTCATCTGTTTGTTCCTGACTTTTGACTACCCCTTTAATAGTAAGAACCTTAGTTACACTTTTAGCATTGGAAGTAACGGTAACGGTTTTTGTAAATGGGCCCGGTCTCTTTGTATCGTAGCTTACATTTATAAAATTGGACTGCCCTTTAAGAATTGGTTCTTTTGGCCATTTTGGAACCGTACAACCACAAGATCCTTTTGCATCAGTTATTACCAGAGGCTCCTTGCCGGTATTGGTAAATTTAAAAGAATAAGTACCATCACCACCAAAATCAATGGTACCATAATCATGGGTTTCCATTTCAAAAGTGATCTCTGCTGCACCTGAATCACCTGTTTTTCCTTTATCGGTTTGAGCATTTGCTACACCAATTGAAAATGTTGCGGCCAGAAGGAGGATGATTTTTTTCATAGTTCTTAGTGTAATCTTTAATTTTTTAACGCTTTAGAAAGTCCAAAGTTGCTATTTCCTTATGAACATTAAATGAATGGTTGTTGCATTAGATTTTCAACGACTCAAATATAGAATAAGAATTATCAGCAATTCGGGAGAATAGATGAAGATTTCCGACAGGAATATTGAAAACAGTATAATCAGATAGCCATAATTTAAGCTTTCTACTCTTGGGAGTTGAAAAGTATATACATTTTGAAATGAGTTTTCTCGTGCCGGATGGCGGTTCTTCAGGTTCAGAATTCACTAAAAAATCACTTAATATTTTGACAGGCTTGCCCATTATCGGTGAAACTATGGGGCAAAAATGCCTATTCAGGTTTACACGACATATATCACATTAATTTTCAAAAAATGTAAAGGGCCTCAAATACTGAGTTTCCGGACATATAAAATGGAGCAGTTTATGAATTCGACTAAAGAAACCGGAATCTGCGGCGGTTTATGAAATAATATCAATTAGTAATGTTTTAAGCATGGATTATTACAAAAAAAAGACAATCCCCGGCACTAAAACAAACGTTTAAATCAACTGAAGTGTTATCAATGTAAACTTGCTGCAATTCCTTTAACATATAGTGCATTCTTCCTATATTTGAAGCAAAGTTTCCTACTTGTATATAAAGGCATCACATACCAAATGATTAATATTAATACTTTCACATATCCTAAGAACATTGCAAAAACTAATTTATATATTTTTTGTCTGATTTTTTTTGTTTCTATGACTTCCTGCAAGCATGAAGAAGAAGTTGATACTTCTGCAATTGAAAATTCTTCTTACCCATTGGATGTAGCGGAAATTATTATCAATAAATGTGCAACAAGTGGTTGCCATGATAACATTAGCAAAGACGCTGCAGCCGGTTTATCATTGATAACATGGGATGATTTATTTAAAGGAGGAAATGGTGGTGCTGTAGTTGTTCCTTATCGTCCGGATCAAAGTATATTAATGTACTATGTGAATCACAGTAATTTACTCCCCTACCCTTCATTGTCACCGGCAATGCCCGTAAATGGAACCCCGCTTACGGAGGCTGAACTAAAGACTTTACAGAACTGGATTACTGCAGGCGCACCTGATAAAACAGGCTTTATAAAATTCTCAGATGATCCTTTTCGCCGCAAATATTATGTTACCAATCAGGGTTGCGACCTAGTTTCCATATTTGATGCAAAAACAAACCTGGTGATGCGTATTGTTGACGTTGGTGCCACGCCCTTAATTGAATCCCCGCATAATGTTAAAGTTGCTCCTGATAATTTAAGCTGGTTTGTTTGTTTTGTTGGCGGTAGTTATTTTCAACAATATTCAGCTCTTGACAACACTCTATATGCACAGGCAAATATCGGTGTTGCTTCCTGGAACACTTTTGTTATCTCCAATGATGGACAAAAAGCATATGTTGTAGATTTCAGCAATGGTAAACTGGCAATAGTTGATATACCAACTATGAATGTTCAGCTTATTAACGGGTTTGGCAATCCTCATGGTTCAACCTTAAGTGCCAACAGCGACACTTTGTTTTTGACAGCTCAATTAGGCAGTTATCTTTTTAAAGTGCCGGTTAACGATATTGTGAATTATGAAATAATTGATTTATGGGGCAATTTCCCTGCTCCTGTTGCTGAATTAGAACCTCATGAACTGATATTCACTCCGGATCACACAAAATATTTTGTGAGTTGCTCCGAATCCAATGAAGTAAGAGTTTTACAAACTTCAAATGATAGTGTAATAGCTGCTATTCCTGTTGGATTGTTACCGGTGGAATTTTCTCTCTCAACATCCCATCCTTATTTGTTTGTAACCTGTATGGACGATATTGGTGCAACAACCAGTCAAAGAGGGTCAGTTGTTGTTATAAACTATGAAACCAATCAATTAATTAAAACAATATATACAGGCTATCAACCGCATGGAATTGCTGTAGATGAAATTAATAATAAAGTTTATGTTGCCAACAGAAATGCCAACCCTAATGGTCCTGTCCCACATCATACTTCTACCTGTGGCGGAAGAAACGGTTACCTGACAATTATAGACATGAATACCTTACAATTAATACCTGGCTCCAGCACAGAAGTTTCTGTGGATCCATACAGTATTGGTATTACCCATTAGTACGGTTAATGCATTTTCAAATAGATTACAAACCATTTTTCCCGACTAATTAAAAGAATAGTAAGCCGATTTAATTTTCAAGAAAAGAAACTTTGTTTTTAATTATGGTTTTTTTTACCAATGAATCGAGCAAAAAATCTGAATACCTTTCTGCACCGGTTTTATTTAAATGACTCATATCAGAAAAGCCGCCTGGGTTTATCAGCTTTCTATTATTAGTAAAATCATAAAGCGGTATATCATATTTCCTTAAAACAACAGAAACATCTTTTACAAACTGCAAATGATTTAATGGCATTAATGGCAATGGCTGACAGGTAATGAGGCAGGGAACATCAATTGATTTCAGGTATTGCAGGGTTCGATCTAAAGCTTTCAATTGCTTTGGATTTGTCTGATAATAATGCCAGTCTGCCATATAATGAAATGTCTCATCTACTGCGCGGAATCCCTTATAAAGCTTACCTTCTGAATTATATTGAGGTGGTTGATTCTTTAACGCCATACGAACCCCCAATTGGTTTAACGCTCTTAAATCTTCGGCAGCAATCGTCATATTAAATGCAACCACATCCTTATTGACATTCTGTATTAAATCAGAGTTTGACTCAAGAGGATCCTGCCCGGCAACCTTATCATAAACATCAAGAATTACCAAATTACATTTTCCTTTTCTAACAAAACTTTTAATCAATACATAACTATTAATCGGAGTTTGATCATCTGTCCCAAGATTGTATGTTGAGTACCCCGCCTTCTCAAAACGGCCGGGATCTATACCCCTATTTGCTCTTGATGAACCAAAAATCAAAATGTCATAATTCTTCTTTTCATTAAAATTTTTGAAACGTTCATAACTATCACCTCCTTTCCATACCAGCCCCTGCACCGCACGATAAACGAATTTATTTCCACCTACTTTCAGGTTAGTCATTATTAAAAGCATGGAGCCATACGTAGCTGCAAAAAAAGCTATGAAGAGAATAAGTTTGATAGTAAACCGTTTAATCTGCATTATAAAGAATGTGACATTGATACAGCGCCTAAGATGGAATTTTATATTAATAGTAATAAAGTTGCTAATTCCCGCTAAAGTAAAGTCAATAAGTGCCGGATAATATAACAACCGAATAATTTTCCATCATTTAATTGTTAAGAACATTGATTTCAACAGGAAAACTGTTTAAATATAAAAACTATCTTTATTCTAATGAAAGTTGCTTTGTTAATTCGTTGGATCTTCATCTACCTATTTGTTCTAGTCATTATTTCTCCATTGCAACTGTTTAGTCAGCCTGATAATGACGTTGACACTATGGTAAATGCAAAAATAAAGCCGTCTATTTTCAAAAAATGCATCCCCTGGATTGCACCCGGGATGTTAATTACTACGGGGGCGATAGTTGCTTTAAATAAGGATTTAGACGGGGAGTTCCTGAATAATTATGAAATCAGAGAAGAAAGAAATGAGCAATTCATTAATTTTTCTTCTAAACTTGACAATTACCTGCAGTTCGCACCCGCGGGAGCTGTTTTTTTACTGGAAGGATTTGGCGTCAAACCCAAAAACAACCTGACTAACCAAATTGTTCTGCTGGCAAAAACAGAGCTACTAATGACAACATTGGTTTTATCCTTAAAGAAAACAGTAGGTGAAAAGCGGCCCGATTCCGGTAAAAAAAATTCATTCCCCTCAGGGCATACAGCTCAGGCATTTGCTGCTGCTTCCTTTTTCTCACATGAATTTGGACATAGAAGTGTTTGGTATTCATTAGCTGCTTATACCGTTGCAAGTTCAGTTGGAGTTATGCGGGTATTGAATGACAGGCATTGGGTATCGGATATTATTGCAGGTGCTGGCTTTGGTTTACTTTCAACTAATCTGGTTTATGCTACTCATCAATACAAATGGGGTAAAAAAGGAAAAACGAATGCCATGCTCCTTCCCTCTTTTGAAAACGGAATGGGAGGTATTGCATTAAATATTAATTTCTGATTTTTATTGTACTACAAGTTTTTTACATCCCGGAATTTCTTTATCTCCGTCCTTAATTCGCAAAATATAAATACCGGGTGTTAAATTACTCACGTCGACATTAAATGTTACCGAACCTTCAACTGAGTTTAAAACACTCTTAGCATACAATAGTTCACCGGTAGGATTATATATATTTAATTCGGCGCGTTCAGAAAATTTATAGAATACATTTATCAGTGCGTGATTGGTAGCCGGATTCGGGTAAATAGAAAATTCCGGAATATATATATTTTCCAATCCGGCCACAATGCAAGATCCAGGCAAATTGGCATCCATCCAGCTTATTCTTGCGGCGATCCATGTCTTAAGATTATCAATTTCTCCTGCATACGATGTAGCCAGCGGTGCAGGGTTAGGCCAAACATATACTCCAATTATCGGCCATTGATCAAAATGACGAACCTGAGATTCCTGTAAATAATTTGCAGTGCTGTCAATATAATTAAATAATGAAACAGTATCCAGTATGTTTTGTCTAAGATCGTTCCATCTGCAATGCAGATTATTTTTAAATTGATTGTCCGTCATCAAACGCTTCCACCAAAATGGAATATCAGCCTGGCAATAATCGGTAATTCTGTAAGCCCAGCCTGATGTAAGATCGCTTCCGCAATAATCTGCATTATGCCAGGCAAGATTAAAATCCCATACAGGCCCCATATGCAACTTACCGCCATTGCTGGCTTTATCTTTATAAAAATATGTTGAAAGCCGGTAGGCATCAACATTCTTTCCCAATTCATTCAAAATAAAAAAATCAATAAAAGAATTTTCATCAGCATATTTACGCCATCCGGTCAACGGGTCAGTATACAAAGGTGATTTAAGGGATATTTCAAAACTGTCTATATATAAATCGATATAATTCTGCTGTACCTGCAGGATTACATCCGGCTTAGGATAAACCGTTTGAAAGTTAATAACATTATTAGCAGGGGCTGTGGGATCAGGAGGATACATTGATGTCCAGAACGGTCCGTCAACCCAGTCGATTTTAACAATATATCCACCGGTTAACTCATTCCCTGCAGTATCGGCCGGAGTAAGTTTGGCAATATCTACCCTGTTTGCATCCCGCTTTATCGTTTCCGTAAGTTCATACACTCCCTGATACTGATCATCAATAAGCAATTCCACAAAACGACCTTTTACGGCATAGTGACCTGATTCATTTGCCAGTTTATAAGTGAGTCGGTTTCTAATTAGACTCTTATCAGTATAAGGAGCATATAATATCCAATCATGTTCGGCAGGCATGCCCAGTAACACCACATCACTATCATTTCCCAGAGAATCCCGTGTTTCAAAATGAAATTGTTTCTGAGGGAAGGATGATGAGCTATGACCTCTTATTTCAATAGCTGCCATCCCATTATATATATTTAAAGAATCACTGACATAATTTCTTTGTCCGATTCCATTATCAATAATACCCATATGAACTATAGTCTTAGGCCCGAAAGCTATCGGTTGGTTATTCGTATTTATAAGTACTAATGGAATATCTGAGGATGAAAATGGCTGGTAAGTAGCAGGCGAATTTCCAAAAATCAATATCCAGTTATTTAATATTCCCCAATCGGCGAAAGGGTAAGTATCATGTATGCGCAAATACCAGGTCGAATTGGGATTTTGTAAATTATTGACTCTTCCCATTTGCCCTTGTGGACGGTAGAATCCTGAAAAAGGTGGTGTGCCCTGCACGATGCTTAAACTTGCAGTTGCTTTAAAACAACTAAAATAATCATCGCCATCTCCCCCATTGGCAGATGTGAGTAAAATAACAGTTCCGTCAGGTGCCACCAGGCTAATATCGAGATCAGAATCCCAGGTATGTGTAAGAGTAATACAAACCGCTTCGAGGCCGAAGAATGCAGTATCTATGGAAGTCGGCAAACCACTAACCACGATTTGGAAGTCAATAGTTGTTCCGTCATCAGGGATAGTATCGCCGGGAGATGAAAATAACTGGGCTTCTGAGTTAAACCATAACAAAATAAAAAACAGGAGGCTAACCCATCTTTTCCTATTCATAAACATATACATATTTGATGGTGCAATATAGTTAAAATTCATTAGTATTTTCACCTGTAAAAAACCTATTTTTGAGGGAAATTCACTTCACAGACCATGATAAAAAAACTACCATTTCAAATTGCGGCAATCTTAGGATTAGCCTTATTATCTTATGCAGGTCAGGCGCAGCAAAATGCACTCGATTTTGACAATGTTGATGATCAGGTAACAGTAGCTAATGCTTCAGCAACAATCGCTAATTCCACCAACATGTCGATATCAATGTGGGTTTATCCTGCCAATACCAATATCACTTTTCCGGATTTTGACGGCTTTGCAGGTTTCCGGAATAATGTAGATGCAGATTTTTATCTGATTCATTATACCCCCACCGGTGTAGAAGCCCGTTTCAGAAATAGTGCAGGTGTAGCCACAGATGTGATTTTTACATCTCTTGCAATAAACACCTGGCAACATTTTGTGTTTACCTATAATGGTACTATATTAACTTTATATCGTAATGGAGTATCAGTTGGCAGCGCGCCTGCTACAGGAACTATTGCATCTGCAACGCAAACATTTTATATGGGTAATTTACCTTATCAGGGCACTAACTTTTTTCTTAATGGAAAGCTGGATGAAGTGAGTTTATGGAATAAAGCATTATCAGCACAGGAAGCAGCCTGTATCTATAATAATCATATTGATGCATCTGACGCTAATTTAAAACTCTACTACAAATTTAATCAGGGTGTAGTTAACGGAAATAATGCAACTGTTAATACATTGCAGAACACTGTTGCAGGTTACCCGGGCAGTTTAATCAATTTTGCAAAAACAGGTACGACCAGCAATTTTGTTCCCGGTGTAATAAAAGGCACTATTGATTCTGCCAGTATTTGTCAGGGTCAATCCATAACATTTGGAGCATTAAACATTACAACCAGTGGGAATTATGTTCAAGCTTTTCCGACCGCTTCCATTTGTGATTCCATTGTTGAATTGAAAGTAACAGTTGCCAGCCTTAACTTATCAGTACAACAAAATGCTACTACCTTAACTTCTGCTCAAGCCGGTGCGACCTACCAGTGGCTTAATTGCGGAACAGGTAACTCACCAATTAATAATGCGGTACAACAAGCCTATGCCCCAACTGCAACCGGTACTTATTCTGTTGTTGTAACCTTTAACAATTGCTCTGACACCTCTACTTGTATCAATTTTACTGCTGCAGGAATTGAAGAATTAAACACATTATCTGCATCGGTTTTCCCGAATCCATTTAATGCTCAACTGGAAATTAAGTTTGCAAAAACGTACCCAACAGCCGAAATAAATATTACAGACATCAGCGGCAAGTTGGTTTATACGGAAAAATTAATTTCTGAAAAATCAACGATTATTTCAACTTCAGACTGGAAAGCGGGTTGCTATTTTGTAGAAATTGTTTCCACTGAGGGGATTTTAAGAGAAAAAGTTGTTAAACAAAAATAGTCTCCATTAAAACGTAGAATATCTAAAGAACGGAAGAAATCACAAATTTCTTCCGTTCTTTTTTATAGAAATGTCCCTACAATAACAGTAATGTAGAGGTTTTTCCTTCAAAACCCACTTTAAAGGTGTATCTTCGACAAAATGGTACAAATACGTTTAAATACGATTCCGATTGATGGCAAACTTGCTGATCAGATATCTGCAACAGTCCTAAATCAAGCGGCAGAAGTTTATGCTACAGAATTAAGAACACTTTTTGGTGGAAAGGTGTGTAACCTACATCCACGCATTAATCAGGAAATAATTATTACGGCAGACCGTTCCAGAAAAATGATTGTAGAGAAAGCTAATTTCTGTTGTGATCGTTTTGAAGACTCTATCAAATTTGAGCCCAGATAAACACTCATTAAAATTACTTCCTGATTTTCGATTAACACACATTTAGTTTGTTAAGACCTTAATATGATTATTATCATATCTTTCATTGATTTTGGTCAATAAGAAGTAGTAAACAGCTTTTACTTTTGTAAAAAGCTTTTTATGAGGAAAATTATATTACTGTGTATTTTTATAACAATAACTAACAACCTGGTTGCTTGCGATCTATGCAATTGCTATTTAAACATGAGTCCATTTGAGAACAAGAATGCTCTTGGTTTCAGATACAGAATAAGCGGATATGCAGGGTTTCATATTCACGACAATTTACCAAACGGAGTCCATCAACATACAAATGTTCAAGCAGACCCGAAAATAAAAGAGCAATTTCATACTTACGAATTATGGTCCAGATGGTATCCTTTTTCGAAAGTGCAGATATATACCACAGTACCATTTAGTGATAATTACAATATGGAAGATGGTAAAGTAACGTCTCATTTAAACGGATTTGGTGATTTCATCCTGATCACCCAATATGAAATACTTAACACCTTTGGCAAAACAGATCAAAAATATTTACAGAGATTAAATGCCGGCGGTGGGATTAAATTACCAACCGGGCGCTATAACAGAAGTCTTAACGGAGAATTAAATGAACATCTGCAAAGCGGCACAGGTAGTACTGACTGGCTTGGCATTACTTCATATACCGGTAAACTTAACAATCTCGGGGTTGACATTAATGTTACTTATAAAATCAATTCTACGAATACAAATGAATTTCATTTTGCTAATCGCTTAAATTCAGGAATATCTCTTTTCTATTCTGTAGTACTTAAAAACATTACCATTTTACCACAAGTAGGTATCTATATGGAGGCAGCGGGCAAGGATAAGGAAAATGATGTTCTATTAAATAATACCGGAGGGAAATTGCTTATGGCAACTGCGGGTTTTGATTTTTATTTTAATAAATTGATACTAAATTC
>JANOBN010000079.1:0-4090 GCA_031411675.1 Bacteroidota bacterium
AACTATGGGACACTGCTGGCCAAGAGCGCTTCAAAAGTCTCATCCCAAGTTACCTCAAAGATGCTCATATGGCTCTCGTTGTCTTCGACCTCGCCAGTACTAACCATCACAAACACATTTTCACAATGGTCAATTGACCCAAATAATCCGGCAATTGTTTGCAATGCAACGGGCGCACAATCAGTTGTACAATCTCTGCATGATGGCAATGGGGGTTATTATGTTTTTTGGTTTGATAATAGAGCTGGCGCAAACATTACGCAAATTTTCGGACAACGATATGATGTAAATGGAATACCGCTGTGGACAACAAATGGTAAAGCAATTTATTCTGATACCACCAACGACCTTTTTCATTACAGTGTAATTAGAAATGTTGCCGGCAATTTATTTTTTGGAATTACGGAAGGAACTGCCGGCAGCGGTGGTGACACCATTCGTGTACTCAAAACAGACCCCGATGGAAATCCACTTTGGGCGCAACCCACATTGGTTGCTGCTAAAGGCGGTGGTCCTATTTATGCAACCAATGTTCAGCTTATTGAAAAGGATAGTGGAGTTTATGTGGCACACTACCTTATATGGACCGGAGGTAGCACAGTGTTGCGCATGAACCGCGTAGATGATAGCGGAA
Source organism: Bacteroidota bacterium (assembly GCA_031411675.1). Lineage (GTDB taxonomy): Bacteria > Bacteroidota > Bacteroidia > AKYH767-A > OLB10 > JANOXC01. The sequence continues at coordinate 635 of JANOBN010000079.1, forward strand.
CACTATTGTGGGCACTCAATGGAATACAAGTACCCAATGGGGGTGCCGGTGGTTTCGGAATAGTACACGATGCAGCAGGAGGTTTGCTTATTTATTGGCGTAACGGTAACAGTACAGGAGCAGGTATGGGTGTAAGGCGTATGGATGAGAATGGAAATTTTTTATGGGCCGGAAATGTAAATCCTGCTGCGGGTACACCCGGCTTAGGTTATGATTATCGAGGTGTTTCAGATAATCAAGGTGGATTAATCTTAACATGGGTGGAGAATGGCGGTAACATTAAAATGGCACGAATGGATACTACCGGAGCATTAGTATGGAGTGGTGGCGTATTGCCCGTTTGCGTTGAGTCACATAGTCAGGATAGATGCAGAATTTTAATGAGTGGAAATTACATATTTGTTTCATGGCTGGATTCACGACCACCGGCTTCAAACGCCAACACCTACATTCAAAAATTTGATATGAGCGGACAACCGCAATGGACTTTGGATGGAGTGAAATGTTCTAATGTGAATACTTATATCCCCTATACAAAAATGGTTGCATCCGATAGCGGAAGTGTGATATTTACTTTTGATGGCAATGTTTTGCCAGATGGTTTTTACACACAAAAAATAAATGCCGACAGTACCCTTGCATGGGCAACACCCGGAACCAAGCTATGCATAAAAACATTTAATCCTTTCTATGATGATTATGCTTTGCTACCAACTTTTGACTTTGGCGCTGTTTCATTTTGGAGTACAGGCAATACTATTTACACGGCCAAAGTTGGGGGCAATGGATTGTTAACTAATGTGGATAATATTCAAAATGCAACTATTGAATTTAATATTTATCCTAATCCTGCCAGTGAGCAATTTCAAGTTTCAATCCCGATAGCTACCGGGACAAAGTTTGAAGTGGGTGATGCAATAAAAGTGTTTGATGCGGTTGGAAAAATGATCTATCAAACTACTATCGGTCATGCGAGTACTGATAGTTATCGGTATCGAATCATACAAACATCCAATTGGGAAAATGGAGTTTATTTTGTTCAACTATCAACTGCAAATGGTGAAAAATCATCCACAAATAAGTTGATTGTTAATCATTAAAAAAACTTAGTGAAGATGCCTTTAACCTCGTTAAGGTTTACAATTAGTGTTGAGTCAATATGAGCGAGGTCGAAGAGATAAACAAATAACTTGAAACAACTTTTTATTGTGAAGTAAACTATCTGAATTATTAAACCATACCCATGAAAAAAGCATTTAGATTATTTTTTATCGTAACCATTCTGTTGTGCAATTCTTTGCAAGCACAGTTTATTTACCCCAATGAAGATTGCAATGGAGCTTTGCCAATCCCCATCAGCACAACGGGCGAATTGTCAGACTCTTTTTTTCAAGGGAATGTTTATGCGGCTCCTGTTGCAAGCAGTATTACCAATTCTGATGGCGACATTAATGTGTATAATGATTTGTGGTATCGCTTTACTGTTAACGATACTTCCATTGCTGTAGTACCTGAAGCTTATCGCGGATTCTATCAACTCTTCTCCGACGAATGTGGCAGCCTTACAAGTGCTACCTGCAATCCGGACAACACTGTATTTACATCGATTACGGGATTAGCCATTGTTCAGCAATTTTACCTGCGCACGTTTGCTCCGGTGTCATTGGCAATACAGCCGATTAACTACCAAAGCAATTATAAGCCCTCCTTATTATCCCGGCCTACTAATGATGATTGTGGTGGCGCAGCATTATTACCTGTTCATCGGAAATCAAACTAAAGCAACTGCCAAATTTATTATTGCAAAATGATGGTGTCAATTGATAACTTTGTCAAAGTATAAGGCCCCGGGAAAGTTCACTCCGGTATTAGATATTAATTGATCAAATCAACAATTAAATGAAACAACTTTTTTTCATTCTCCTGTTTTTAGCAGTCTCCTTTTCATCCGCATACAGCAGCAGTATATTAGATTCTCTTTTTACCATTCTTAAAACCACAAAAGAAGATACTACAAAAGTGCGTGTGCTTTATAACATTAGTAAAAACTATCGCTTCACTTCACCTGATTCAAGTATCTTATTCGGCAAAAAGGCCTTATCCCTTAACACCAAACTTGGAAATACTACCAATGGAATTTTATTAACCAATATCTATCTTGCAATTGGAGCAGGTTATAAGGAGTTAGGTAACCATAATCAAAGCCTGAATTACTATTTGCAAGCATTAGAGGTGGCTGAAAAAAGCAAAGATTCAAGGATGCAAGGCATGGCATTGTTTTATATTGGATCTCATTACGATTATAATGAGCAGTACGTCACTGCACTCTCCTATATGGATAAAGCATTACGAATTTTTGAGCGTATTAACGACAGTTTAAGAATTATAGAAACCGTTGTTGAATCAGGAATTATCAATAAAGCGTTAGGAAATTTTGAGCAGGCAGAAAAAAATTTTAAAACGGGTTCTGATTATGCAAAACGAAACAATAAAGTTTTGCTTCAATCTATTTGTCTTGGACAATTGGGCTTGTTACGCAGCAAACAAGGGCGACATCAGGAATCTATTCAATACTTATTAGAAAATCAGAGAAATTTAGAGGAAACAAACGCAATGGCGGATTACTATTGGATGATGGGAAACGAATATTTAGCGTTAAAAGATTATCGAAAAGCACTTGATAATTATCTGGAAGGCTTGCCCATTGCAATAGAAGACAGCTTGCCAAATATCCTTGCCGATTATTATGATATGATGTCGGAAGCTTATGCTGGTATAAAAGATTTTGACAAAGCATATAATTATGCACGTCAATCAATGCTGATGAAAGACACAATTTACGATGTGGAAAAACAAGACCAGTTAATTGAGATGCAAGCGCAGTTTGAAAGCAATAAGAAGGACAAAGAAATTACCTTACTTAACCAAGACAAACTTCTCAAAGAAGAGGAAGCTTCCCATCAAAAATTAATCAGGAATATTTCTATTGCCAGCCTGGCGATTGTGTTACTATTTTTATTTCTACTATTGAATCGTTATAACATTAAAAAGCGAACCGCTCAACAATTAGAAGAAAAAAATAAACTGATTCAGATTGAGAAAGAGCGTGCTCAACAAAGCGAAAAATTCAAATCGCAATTTCTGGCAAATATGAGTCATGAAATCAGAACTCCGATGAATGCAGTAATTGGTATGGCTGGATTAATGGAAGATACCCGTTTGGATGAAAAACAAAGAAGATATTTGAATGCAATAAAAAACTCTTCCGAAAATTTATTGGTGATAATTAACGATGTGCTCGACCTTTCAAAATTAGAAGCTGGAAGAATGGAGCTTGAAAAAATTCCGTTTAAGTTGGATGATGTGTTGAACACAGTGTATTCGACTTTAAGATATAAGGCAGAAGAAAAAGGTTTGCATTTTATTATCTCCAAAGATGAAAGTGTTGCAAACTAT
>JANOBN010000080.1:0-18304 GCA_031411675.1 Bacteroidota bacterium
ACGGAATACTATTTTTTAGAATTGTTTATGGCGTAAAATATTTTCATTTCCGGTTTAACAAATTTTAAATTTCAACCAGCGTTCCAATCTCTTCACCCTGTATTAAGCGTTTAAGATTTCCCTGAAGGTTCATATCAAATACAATGATGGGCAATTTATTTTCATGACATAAAGTAAAGGCAGTCATATCCATTACTTTTAAATCTTTTTCAAATACTTCACTGAATTTAATATGACGATAACGAACAGCATTTTTATCTTTCTCAGGATCGGCAGTATATATCCCATCAACACGGGTGCCTTTCAGAATAACATCGGCTTCAATTTCAATAGCTCTTAGTGATGCTGCAGTATCCGTTGTAAAATAAGGATTTCCTGTTCCTGCGCCGAATATTACCACTCGTCCTTTTTCCAGATGACGCACTGCACGTCTTCTGATAAAAGGCTCACAAATAGCTTCCATTTTTATGGCTGATTGTAAACGCGTATTAACGCCCACTCTTTCCAATGCTGATTGCAATGCCATACTGTTAATCACTGTTGCAAGCATTCCCATATAATCACCCTGAACGCGGTCCATGCCACCTTCTGCTGCCTGTAATCCGCGAAAAATATTTCCACCACCTATCACAACAGCAACCTGTACACCGGCTTCGGAAATAACTTTAATATCATTAGCATACTGATTAATACGATTTGTATCAATACCAAAATTTTTATCGCCCATCAGGGACTCACCACTTAACTTCAGGAGAATACGTTTGTACTTCATTGCTTCTTTCAGCTGTATATAGTTTGCAAAATTATTTCAGATCACTTCACTCTCAAATTTCATCTCCACCATATTTCTCATCATGTCATCCAGTGTTTCTCTGGTTCGGATGAGATGCGCTTTCCCTTGATAAATCAATACTTCGGCAGGTCTTGGTCGTGTATTATAATTATTACTCATCGTATATCCATAAGCTCCGGCATTTCTGATTGCCAGAAGGTCTCCTTCACGGATTTCATTCAGCTTTCTGTCCCATGCAAATGTATCAGTTTCGCAAATGTAACCTACTACGGTATAAATACGGGGTGTTCCGGTTGGATTTGACAGATTAGTTATACCATGATAGGCATCATAAAACATGGGTCGTATCAGGTGGTTTTGTCCGGAATCAACGCCTGCAAAAACAGTAGCAGTTGTCTGCTTCACCACATTTACCCTTACCAGAAGATACCCCGATTCACTTACCAGAAACTTCCCCGGTTCAAACCAAAGTTCCAGCTGGCGACCATAATCAGTACAGAACTTTTCAAAACGCTTTGTGATCACTTTTCCCAATTCCTCCACATCTGTAGTGATATCATCTTCCTTATAAGCCACCTTAAAACCACTTCCGAAATCAATAAACTTAAGGTCTTTAAATTCCGTTGCGGCTTCAAAAAGTAATTCAGCACCTCTTACAAAAACACCGGAATCAAGAATATCAGAACCGGTATGCATATGTAAGCCGGTAACCAGCATTTTTTCTTTTTCAATAATCCGCAACACATGCCGTAATTGATGGATAGAGATGCCGAATTTAGAATCGATATGCCCTGTTTGTATATGAACATTACCACCGGCAACAATATGCGGGTTTAAACGAATACAACAGGGCACAGTGCCTCCGTAAGTATGACCAAACTGTTCCAGCATGGAGATGTTGTCGATGTTCATATGAACGCCGGCTTCAACGCCTGCCTTAATCTCATCAAAGGAAACACCGTTTGGGGTAAACAAAATTTCATCAGGACGAAAACCGGCTTTGAGACCCAGCATCACTTCCTGTATAGAAACAGCATCCAGTCCCGAGCCTTGTTGCCTTAGCAGTTTTAATATGGAGATATTATTAAGTGCCTTAAGCGCATATTTTATCTTGACATGTTCTCCGGGAAATGCATTTTTCAGTTTTTGATACTGATCAATAATTTTTTCTCCATGGTACAGATATAAAGGGGTACCATGTTCTTTTACAATTTCTTCTACGGGTACTCCACCCAGTGAAAAAACATCGTTTTCTTTTATCATTCAAGTTAGAATATAAATGTTCAATATAAATCATTGCTTTCTCTTACCTCACCCTTCGCGACCGCATTACTAACCTCCAACTGCCACTGCCACTGCCACTTTTAAGCTTGGGTTGAAAATTATATAATTACATCATAAGACAAAAAAAAACCGCTCCTGAATTGAGGAGCGGTTAAAAAGTTTTTATTGTTCATTAACTATTATCCTATCTGCACCCTCTTAAATACCTTCACAGTTAAACCTTTTTCGGTTTCGTCAAGATACTGGCGGATGGTTTTCTTCTCTTCTTTAATAAAGCCCTGATTAAGAAGCGTATTTTCCTGATAGAACTTATTCAGTTTACCCATTGCTATTTTCTCAATCATATTTTCCGGCTTGCCTTCTGCACGAGCCTGATCTTTTCCGATCTCAATTTCACGCTCCAGAGTTTTAGCATCTACATCATCTTTATCAATTGCAACAGGATTCATTGCTGCAATCTGCATAGCAACATCTTTACCTGTTTCAGTTGGTGCAGTAGCAGAAGATAAACCTACCATACTCACTACTCTGTTTCCCGGATGAATGTATATCACCACTTTAGGAGCTTCAATCACTTCAAAGCGGGTAATCTCAATTTTCTCACCGATTTTACCAACCATGTCCAAAACTTTATCACCTACAGTAACACCTGCAAGTGGCTGAGCATTGATTTCTTCAACAGTTTTTGCATCAGCCTTTACAGTTGCATCTAAAATGCTTTCTACAAAGTTGACGAAATCCTGATTTTTAGCAACGAAATCTGTCTCACAGCTTAAAGCTACCAGGTAACCTTTAGTTCCGTCAGCATTGGTTCGTGCTGCAATATATCCTTCTTTCGCTTCACGGTCAGCACGGTTAGCGGCTACCTTTTGTCCTTTCTTACGAAGGATATCGATAGCTGCTTCGAAATCACCATTTGCCTCTGTTAGCGCTTTTTTACAATCCATAATACCTGCACCGGTAGTCTGGCGCAGTTTATTTACGTCTGCTGCTGATATTGATACTGAAGTTGTCATTTATAAATTTTCCTGTTATTGAATTAAAATTATTTTTTTGCCGGTCCGCCTTTGCGTGGGCGACCTGTTGGTGCTCCTGCAGGCTTATCTTTTCCTGCTGCATCACTGCCTTCTTCTTCTGCATCAGCAACTACTAATGATGCTGCCTGATCTGCAGCTTCTTCTTCAGCAGCTACTTCTTTCTCTCTTTCATTGTCTTTGTCAATCTTACGTTCTGACATTCCTTCTTCAACAGCCTTCACCATTACATTCATGATAAGTTCAATTGATTTAGTAGCATCATCATTCGCCGGAATCGGGAAATCGATAACTGAAGGATCAGAGTTAGTATCGCATATACCAAGAGTTGGAATTCCAAGCTTTATTGCTTCATCAACAGCAATGTGTTCTTTCACAATGTCGATGATGAATAACGCTGCAGGAAGACGGTTAAGATCAGAAATAGAACCTAACAATTTTTCCATTTTCGCTTTTTGACGAGTAACAGTAAGACGTTCTTTTTTGGAAATGATATCAAATGTACCATCTGTCATCATCTTCTCCAGGGAAGTCATCTTTTTAACCGACTTACGCTGTGTAGCAAAGTTGGTTAACATACCACCCGGCCAACGCTCAGTGATATATGGCATATTCACAGACTTAGCTGCATTAGCCACAATTTCTTTCGCCTGTTTTTTAGTTGCAACGAAGAGAATCTTCTTACCTGATTTTGCAATCTGCTTTACTGCAGCAGCAGCTTCTTCCAGTTTTGCATGTGTTTTATTGAGGTCGATGATATGAATACCATTGCGCTCCATAAAAATGTAAGGAGCCATTTTTGGATTCCACTTACGTTTTAAATGTCCGAAGTGTACCCCGGCATTCAATAATTCTTCTTGACTAACGTTTATCATTCTGTTATCAGAGGGTATATAATGTTTAAATTAACGTTTACTGAACTGGAAGCGTTTACGGGCTTTCTTCTGACCTGGCTTTTTACGCTCCACAGCACGCGGGTCGCGGGTAAGCAGACCTACTGCTTTTAATGCCGGACGGTGTTCTGCATTTATCTTGCAAAGACCACGTGCAATTGCCAGACGAATTGCTTCTGCCTGACCGGTGGTACCACCACCTAATACATTAACCTTTACATCGTAATGATCTTTCGTATTTGAAATTTCAAATGCCTGATTAATCAGGTATTGAAGCGGACCAGTGGTGAAATACTGTTTGTAATCACGCTCATTGATGGTAATGCTTCCGTTACCTGGCTGCATATAAATGCGGGCAATTGAAGTCTTTCTACGTCCTATTGTGTGAGTAATCTCCATGTTCAGATATCAGATCAAAGATTAAAAGTTACGGTTTTTGGTTGCTGGGCAGCATGTGGATGCTCATTACCTACATAAATATGAAGGTTGCCTTTTATAGCATTTGCCAGACGGGTTTTCGGAAGCATACCATGTATTGCATACTCCAGGATTCTGGTTGGATCTTTTTCCAATAACTTGGCAGGGGTAGCGAAACGCTGACCTCCCGGGTAACCTGTATAGGAAACATATTCCTTTTCAGTCCACTTACGGCCTGTTAGTTTTACCTTCTCAGCATTGATAATGATGATGTTATCACCACAATCCACGTGAGGAGTATAATTGGTTTTGTGCTTGCCGCGCAGCATTTTAGCTGCCTGGGAAGCAAAACGACCCAGAGTTTGGTTGTTAGCGTCTAATAGAATCCAGTCTTTAGTAACTGTCTTATTATTTGCCGAAACGGTTTTGTAGCTTAACGTATCCACGATGTACTGATTTTTAGAATGCCTTTTTAAAGGGGTGGCAAAAGTAGGATAAAAATCCATTCGTGCAAAACTTATAAACATTTTGTTTCAAACTGACCCCGGTTGATGTTCAAAACAGGCGATTTCAGTGCTTTAACCAATGAATATCCGGTTGAAAACAACCCCGAAATTGTTAATTATCCGGCTTTTTGCCCACCACCACCACCGATAGTCCAAAAAACCGGTGCGTAATACGATCGATAAACCGGGCCAGGGGGACCATCTTATTAAAGGCTGACATCTGACCCGGGCTGATGATCTTCCTTTTTAATAAAGAGCCGCTAAACACCCATCCTGCCGACCCAAAGGCATTAAAAAATAAAGAATGGGAAGTTTCAAGCCCTGCCTTTTCCATTTTCATCCGAAGGTCTTTTAAGGAGTACCTGCGATAATGATAAAGATCTTTGTCGAGGCCATTATACATCCATTGATTAGCCGGTACCAGAATTACCATATTGCCACCGGGCTTTAACAAAGAAGTAGCATTTTTAAGTGCCTGCTCATCATCTTTAATATGTTCTATGACATTTAGCGCAAAAACACTATCGAACGAAGAAGCATAGCCGGAATAGTCATTGCTGAAATCTTCCTTTACTAAGTCTAAATTTACTATGCCTTTAATAAAGGGACTTCCTTTAAAGTTGGCTTGCAGTAAATCAATGTAATTAGAACGGATATCACTTAATGTTATCGTTCTTCCTTCATTAATAAAGTACTTTGAAATATTTCCAATCCCGCTGCCTACTTCAAGAATATTACCTTCCATAAATGGGGAGATGACTTCATACATCCACTCATTAAATGCATCTGCTTTGGAGATGGCAACCAACGTGTCAAGTCCTTCTTTATCCAGATCCTTAAAATCGAATTCCTTCATGCCTGTAGCGGAGCTCAGCGAAAAATATTATAGCGTAAAATGCAGTAGATAGCTCTGAAACCATCCTTCCAGTTGATCTTTTTACCTTCATCATAGGTCCGGCCGTAATAGGAAATACCCACTTCATAAATCTTAATTCCTTTAATACGGGCCATTTTTGCAGTTACTTCCGGTTCAAAACCAAAACGTTTTTCTTTTAAAACAAGACTTTGAATGATCTCTCTTCTGAATAACTTGTAACAGGTTTCCATATCCGTTAGATTCAGATTAGTAAACATATTAGAGAGGTTGGTAAGGAATTTATTTCCGAGAGTATGCCAGAAGAAAAGAATCCTATGTGGACGTCCGCCGGTAAATCGGGAGCCATAAACCACATCGGCACCGGCCTCGATCATAGGCTTTAGTAAGATATTAAACTCTTCCGGATCATATTCCAGGTCAGCATCCTGAACAATTACAAAATCACCGGTTGCATGTTTAATTCCGGTATGGATTGCTGCGCCTTTGCCCTGGTTGACGGGGTGGTCGAGCAAAGTAATGTTTAACTCAGGGGTGTTATTCATATACTGCATTATAACCTCTTTTGATTGGTCTTTGGAGCAGTCATTCACAATTATGATTTCCTTACCGATTTGATGTTGTAAGGATACTTCGGAAAGTTTATCCAGAATTCCTGAAATTGTTGCTTCTTCATTAAAACAAGGAACAATTATGGTGAGCAGTTTTGGGTTATTCATTGATGTGAGCATGATTGTGTTATCGCTAAAACCACTTTCCTTTTTAAATATTTATACGCAAAGAAACATCATTATCATTCCCAATTCAAAATATACATAACAGTTATTTCACTTTCTTATGTTAAATTCCGGTCAAGCAGCGTTCAAGATTTATTTATAAGCGGATTTCTATATTTGCATCCAAATTATGTTCATATGAAAAAAATTATCAATTGTGTTTTAGTCTGCCTTTTAGTTTTAACCTCTTGTTCCAATAGTGGATCAGTAAAATCTTTTGAATACAGCTTTGAGGATCTTCTTCCTTTTATTAAAGACTCATCTATACACCTGGATGATGCTACCACCATGAACTATTGTCAGAAATTAAATGAATTCCATCAATATGGAACGAATTTCTCATTTAAATTTAAAGAACTGGGGTCAGATATTAAGGCGGTGGTTATTTATGCAGATGGTAAGTTCAGCAGGATGGACAATAAATGCCAGATCGTTTGTACCATAGATAAAGAAGGAAAAAATGTAAGCTGGAATGGATTAAGTTTTTCTGATTTCATAACACAACCAAATACCTGGACAGAAGTGCTGGCCAGATATGACATAAGCCAGTTCAATGCACCGGAAAATATTATTAATATATATCCATGGTGTGACGGAAAAGGAGATGTTTATATTGATAATCTCCGTATTGAATTCGAAAGATAGTTACCTCCGTAATTTGTATATTTCAATATTGCCATATTTACCAATCTGAGTTTCTAAATAGGATTGTAATGCAGGACGTGATGATTGTGCAGTATCGCCGGTAACAAGATATTTGGCACCACTTTTAATGTGTCCGATGATTTCTTCATCACTGCTGCCGTTTTTATCACTCCATCCTTTTACATTCATCAGATATAAAGTAATATTCGGACTATCATCTCCAATGTGAATTACCTTGTCATCTCTTTTAATATTGAGTGACCGGAGGTAGGGCTCAACTGTATAATAATGACTTATTTGATTACCATAGTAGATCCAGCTTGCTTTGTCATAACGGAAAGCCAGATGCCTTCTTACAGTATTTGCCTGAAAAAGTAACAGCGCAACCGTAATTACCCATGCTGCAATTTGAATCTTCTGTCTAACAACTATTTTCCTCATCAGGTCGGCAAATGTTGTAAACTGGAAAAATAATGCAGGTAATAAAGTAATGATGTAGTAATCATGTTCACGGAACTGATTGAACATGATTGACAGAAAACAAATATTTCCCAACCATAACCCCAGAGTAATAAGTCCAAGCAATCGATTTACTTTTTTAAAGCATATAATTAGTATTACCCAGGAGGCAACAATAAGTGTATACATTGCATTTGAATAATAAAAAGGCAGCCACATTTCTTTGATTTGCTTCCATACTATGCGTACTTCAGCCCATGAATGAGGGGTATTCGCCTGCATAAGAAAAACACCACTATTATGGTGGAGGCTCAGCCAGGCTGCATACTTATACCATGAAATAACTGCAAGAATTGTTATGGCCGCCGAACCCAATGTGTAACCTTTTCCTGAGAGAATTGATTTTTTTTCCTTGGAAAGAATTTTCAAAGAATCAGCCAGTACAAGCACAATCATTACAACCACACTGATGAGAGAAGTGATTTTAATTAAACAAGCAAGAGCTGAACTTATAACAAGCAGCCAGAAATACTTTTTATTGTTGGAGATGGCCGCTTTGAAAAAGGAGTACCATGCGACGAGAATTAGTCCCAGGCTTGCTGTATCAGGAATAAATGAAGGTGTATAATAATCAAGAACGGGGGATAAAAAGAACAGTAAAGATGCACACAGGGCAAGATAAAAATTTTGCAGTTGTAAATAGGCAGTCCTAAAAGCAGCAATCAATCCTGCAGTCATAAACAATAACATGATGAAACGGTACCAGAACTCATGAAATCCAAACAGCTTATAGCAAACTGCAGCCAGGTAGTTAACTATGGGAAATTCAAGACCGGTTATCCCATCCAGATCTCTTGTTTCATGAATGCGTGGCAGAAAAAAGTTCATGCTTTCTTCTGCATAATTTCTGGCTATGGAAGCTCTGTCACATTGAGCCCACATATGTACAGACTCCGGACGATGTGTAACATACTTATGAAATCCAATAAATAAATAGAGAGCAATCAGGATAATTAAAAATGCAGAGCCCGGATAACTAACTGGTTTTAGGTAATTTTTCATCAATGCAAAAGTGTTCATTTTTTTTCAAATGCTTCAATTTTGACATTGTCTATATAAACGGGGAAATTACCTCGATGCCAGAAATATATATCTATCGGGTCACTCACATCATATGGATAAGGTGTCATATAATCTATCTTAATCTGATTCCATACGCCTGGAACAAATGGCTGCTCTTCAAATCCAAAAGCTTTATACTTAAGATTGTATTTCTTATGTGGCATATTGAAAACCGCACTCAGGGGATTGTCTTTAACCGGGACATTAGTATAATAACTGCACGTAAGCCGTAACCAAAGATGATCCTGTCCTTTAGGCACAATTTCACTAAAACGATAATGGAAAGCAGGGCCCCAGATATAATTCTTATCCATACGGAAAGAAAAGGGTTTAGATAATGAAGTGGCGGAGTCCAGTTGATTCCTGTCGAATAGTATGCTATTTATATCTTCAAAATCAAGATAACCTAAAGTATAATGATTATAATTCAAACTGTCTGAAAATGTTTCAGTATAGCCATATGTACGCTTGGTTTCAAGCAACAAAGCGTCTTCAGGATTGATACTTTTCTTCAGAAATATTTTCCAATAATATTTTTTCGTCATTCCGTCTGCTGGTATAATAAAGTTAACATACTGCCATGTCTGAAACAAGTTAACATATATTAAGAATGCAATTACTGCTGCGGCAAGATATTTGAATTTGTTGGCAGATGTAATTAATTTCTCTGTTGCCAGTGCAAATGGTAATGCAAGTACTCCATAAGACTCAACAAAATATCTCATACCAAAGCTGCCTCCGTTCCACCATGCTGCCCATGATGACAACAGATAAAAATTGCAAAGAACAAATACAAGTGTGGCATAAAAAGCAGGTCTCATTTTCCTTCTCATAATTATAATACCCCATATTGCCAAAATAAGCAAGGGTGTATATACAAAAAGGCTTTTCTTATAACTGAACAGTACAGATAAAATATGCGGTTTTTCAAAATCGAAACCCTCTGTATGCTGATAGCTAAAGAATAACCATGACCCGGTAACATATTTCCAGTAAAGTATTTGTGGTATCCATGGTAGAATTATTCCGGCAATTAAAGGGAAAAAATGGCGGATATTATTTTTTACAAGTCTTATTTTGCGTTTCAGCGTTATTTGATTCCAGATATCCCATACTAATGGAATAATAACACAAAGAATCTCACTTGGGCGAATTAACACCATCAATCCGGCAATAAAGCCTATTACAGCAGCCTTAGTCACAGAAGGGCTTTCATGCCATTTTATTGTATAATAAATGAGTAAAATATAGCCGGTAAATAAAGGTGCGTGCGGATACATATAATCATTAAATGCTTCATGAAGGTAGTTAGTCCCTAATACCATAATTATTAGCGTAGCAACTACGGTAGACTCATTAAAAAATAATTTCAGTAATTTTCTAAGGAAAAATATTCCCGGCAGAATATATAAAAGCATTCCTGCGGCAATACTGAACTGATAAGGGAATGAAAATCCATCTTGGGCAAATCCACCTGTTTTTGCCCAGAGGTGCCCGATAAAAAAGAATGGTGAGAAAAGCAAAGCCATGCCCATAGTATAATTTGGCGTATGGTTCCCATTTTCCAGCGGGTAGACCTGAAATAATGTTGCTGTCAGGTTATATTTTGCAACCAGATCTTTAAGTACGTGAATCTGCGAAATTCCCGGGTCATCATAAATAAAAGTAAAAGGAAGATATACGTAATAACTGAGTATATCCCATGAAAGTTCCAGATTATAGGCAGTAAATCCTCTTCTTGGTGTTGTAAAAAATCCATAAATAATTAAGATTGCCAAAAGCCAGGCAACATATATTGAAACATTGTTTTTACTTTTCATAATTGTAACAAATTTAGAATAATTTAGCCACCCGCATCAGCAGCCCATGGTATTCAGCAGCATAATCTTTCTTTTTTATTTTCTGCCGGCCTTTCTTTTTATCTATTTGTTATTGCCTAATAATTTAAAGAATGCATTCATACTGATAAGCAGTATCATTTTTTACAGCTGGGGTGCGCCTAAATTTATTTTTGTCATTCTGGTAACTACCTTCTTTGATTTTCATATTGTAAAATTAATGGACCGTTCTGCAACGGCCCGCATACGAAAACTGTTACTTGCATTTTCAGTGAGCATCAATCTGGGATTATTATTTTATTTTAAGTACTCCGGTTTTTTCCTTGAGAATGTTAATCTGTTGTTTCATGCTGCCGGCATTAATGAGATCAGATTTGTTAAACTTTTATTGCCAATTGGGATTTCATTTTATACATTTGAAACAATCACTTATGTGGTAGATGTGTATCGTCGTGTGCATGCGCCATTAAAAAAATTCTGGGATTATCAGCTTTACATTATACTGTTCCCCAAACTTATTGCCGGTCCTATCGTACGTTTTCATGAGATTGCAGATCAGATTACAGACCGCTGTGAATGGGAGAACAATACTGAACGTCTGGCAGGTTTTGTGCGTTTCTCAATAGGTCTTGGAAAGAAAATATTAATCGCCAATGAAGTAGGATATTACGCAGATACCATATTTGCAATGTCTCCTGGTGATTACAACACTGCTACCGCATGGCTTGGTATTCTTGCTTATACTTTACAGATTTATTTTGATTTCTCCGGTTACTCCGATATGGCTATTGGTATTTGCAGAATTCTTGGGTTTCGGTTACCTGAAAACTTTAATAGTCCATACATTTCTGCCGGAATAACCGAGTTCTGGCGAAGATGGCATATGACTTTAGGAAGCTGGATGAAGAATTATTTGTATATCCCAATCGGCGGAAATAAAGGCTCTGAAATTATTACATACAGGAATCTTGTTATTGTTTTCCTTGCTTCCGGCCTATGGCATGGTGCATCATGGAATTTTATCATCTGGGGAGCATTTCATGGATTTTTCCTGGTGGCTGAGCGTGCAGGGTTAGGAAATTTATATAAAAGGACAGGAAGGCTGATTGCTGTAATAATTACATTTATCATAGTGATGAATGGTTGGGTACTTTTCAGGATAGAAGGATTTAACAATGCTATGCACTTTTATGCAAAGCTCTACAAGTTTGATACTTTGTCTCCATTTATTATCCCGGATAAGGGACTATACTCTATCATTTTGATTGCACTTTTCTTTTCTTTATTTGAAGGCATTCCTTTATTAAACAGGTTGCAGAAATATTTTTATATCCCTAAGCGATCCGCTGTAAACTATTTCGCAGTACTGATAGCATTTGCAGTTTTTGTTATTTCCGCAGCCAGAATCGCTGTCAGTGACTTTAATCCATTTATCTACTTCCGTTTTTAAGCATGAAAAGAACTGCCGGCATTATATATATAATCACTCTGATAGCGCTCATGTTGCCTGCTTTAAATGGTTTCACAGGATATATAAAAACTAAAGAGTTGAAAGGATATTTTCAGAAATTCAGTACCCCTGAATTCAACTGGTTTAACTGGATTCATGAGATATTTCAACATAAAGCAGAAAAATATTACACTCAGAATTTCGGATTTCAGCCTGATCTGGTTCGATTGAATAATCAGATAAATTTCTGGCTATGGAAAAAAACAAAAGCGGAAGGAGTAGTGCTGGGCAAAGGCAATTATTTATATGAGCAACCATACATTGATGCTGTAATGGGCAAAGACTTCGTAGGTGATTCTGCAATCAGCATCAAAACATGGCAGCTAAAGAGGGTAACAGAAGAGCTAAAAAAGAAAAATATTGATTTAATCATTGTTTTCGCTCCAGGAAAAGGATCATTTTACAAAGAGTTCATCCCGGATAATTTTAAAAAGGTTAACGACACAACAAATTTAGTGCGTTTTCAATTTTATGCTGCAGAACGAAATCTTCAATATATAGATTTTAACAAATGGTTTACAGAAAATAAAACCACTTCACCCTTTCCACTGTATCCACAGTATGGTGTTCACTGGAGCGCATATGGTGCTTCCCTGGTGGCAGACTCTATATATAAATATATTGAATATGTTCATAATACTGATTACCGGGATTATTACCTGAAAAAAATTGAAACAAGTTTTAATTGCAGAAATGACGACTATGATGCGGGCAATTCGCTTAATATGATTTTTCAGTTACCAACTTATAAAATGGCCTATCCACAATATAAAAACAGTGATCCTGAAAATAAGCCACTATTGAAAATGCTTACTGTTGCTGATAGTTATTTCTGGCAGATATGGTCAAGTGGAATTTTTAACAATGATATTGCAGAAACTGAATACTGGTATTATAATCAGGAAATATTTCCAAAGAAAGAAGGCGTTTCAGATCGTGTAGATGATAAGAACTTCAGTGAAACAATAGAGAAACAAGATGTCATACTTATTTTAAGCAACGATGCCAATTTGAAAGGGATTGGCTGGGGGTTCATTGAGAAGTTGTATTCTACCTATTGCAAATAAATTACTCAACTTTTATTTCCAGTATCTCACCCTCAATATTTTTTAAAGGAATTGGAATATACTCCTGTAAATAGGGTGATTCCGGCCACCATTCACTAATATGATATTCCTGTGTTATTACCATTAACATTTGATTGTTGGGAATACTTGTTACTGAACTATCCATATAACAAACTTCCCTGAGCTTACTATATTCCGGTCCGATTCTCCAGGTTATAGAGGCAGGCTTCCAGTCAATCTGAAAATAGTAATAATCACCGGCAAACAACTCATCATCACTTGCTATGTACTTACTGCTTAATGCCTGATACCAGTGTGTCCATCTGTGAAGTAAATAGGTTGCATTATTCCCGTTAAAGGGACGTGCACCGGAATTAAAATTGGAAGGTGCATTACATGCAAGATCCCAGTTTGTACATAATACTACAATACTGTCGTCAGAGTTATTGGATACAGCAGGCCTTTCAGAGCCTTTAGGATAGGACGTTACAGGCCAAACAGGACTCCCCTTGCGGATTTCAAAATCAATTTCAGTATAAGAAACCTGTGGTTTACGCAGAGCATTTTCAGCAGCGGTTATTTCTTTGGGAATATACCCATTTCCATTACAGGTCCTTCTACGATTCCATTCATCATTACTTTGATCGATTAACCATATTGCATTTGTCAGACCATTCCAGAATTTGTTTTTATTCAATAGTTGCGGCAATTTTACTTTGAAAGTATATTTTCCATAAGTAAGACCATGCCTGCTAAAAACTCCTGTATTTTCCTTTTCCATCAGGTTTCGACGGAATCCCGGATTTTTCAATACAATTTTTTTGGCAGTTGAATCAGAATAAACGTTTTCGCATGGGCAACGTGAAGCAACATTCGTAGAAGGGAGCAGTGAAGAAACGGGATAATTAAATGTAAAGTTATTATAATTATCCAGAGTCAACTCATCAGACTGTACATCTTTTGCCAGCGGAATATTAGGGGAAGGGAAATTATCACCAAGATGATGAAAATACTGCTGAAATTGTGCGTTGTGGTAAATATCATAATTCTCACCGCATGTTGAAGAGTAGTAATTATTGTCAACCGGCATTTTCATTTCCCGAGTGTCAATATATATTCCACTACCCAAATCAGGCACGGCTTTAACCATTAATTTCTCGGGGAATGTAGTAAATGCACAGGTTGGCGGTAAATTGTTATTCAGAAAATAAAACGGATTGATATATTTCTTTTCCTGTTTCAGACTTAGGTTTAATATATATTTTGGCACCAATAAAATTTCGTTTGCAGGCAATACCAAAACATAAAAACCATATGTACCTGTACGGGGATTCCTCTTCCATCTCTGATTAAACTTTTTGCCTTTTAAGTCTTCATTAATTACATAAATTGCATCCAGTTTTAACTGTTCATCAACTGACCGACCTTCCTTAAGGGCTTTTTTTGTAATATCAGCAAACCAGTCTTTTTGAGTTTTAATAAAGATTATTTTGTCAGTAACTTGCTTTTCACTAAGAATAATATGCTCAGCAGTCGAAAATAATTCGTCTTCATTCCTTGGATTACCGACAATCCGTAATGAATCATTTACTACCAATGATTCTCCTTTTCTGACCCTGATTTTTTTGTAATTAATATCCTCCCAGGAACCATAAAAATTCTCAGCGCTCAACTCATTATATTTACCGTTAACCAATTCCGGAAATTTATATGTTTCATTCTGATAAAACAATTTATATATAAGATCTTCACTTTCGGAATTGTTGGTTATTGTAAAAGAAAATGTGAATTTACCTGATGAAGTTTGCTTGATTGAAGGTATTATAAATCCTGAATCTATGGCATCAGTATAATCCATATCAATAAGTTTTAAAGTGTCATCCACCCCATAGTTTGTAATCGCCGTTGCATCAGAAATTTGTAACTTTGGTGTGGAGCAGGAATAGGCAAACAAAAACAGGAATAATATTCGTTTTAACAATGTAGTTGATTTTATTTTCATATAAATACTGATAACCGGTTAATTATAATTAACTCACGTTGCTCTCCCTCACAATATACAAAGGCCTGTCTCTCATATTCGCACTCATTCTGCTGATGTACTCCCCAATTATACCAATGCAAATCAGTTGCACTCCGCCAATAAATAATATAGAGAGTATTAATGAAGTCCAGCCCGGAACTACATCTCCGGTTATAAAGCGTGAATAAAGAGCGTACAGGATGGTTACAAATGTGGCACCGGCAACAATAAACCCGGCAAAGGTGGCAAACTTCAAAGGTAAGTTACTGTAAGAGGTGATTCCGTCCAGCGCAAGCCGAATCATTTTTTTGTAGGTATAGCCTGTCTCACCGCCATGACGAACGTCTCTGTCGTATTCAATAAAAGTCTGATTAAAACCAATCCAGCTGATCTGTCCTCTTAAGAATTTTTGTTGTTCCGGCATCATCCTTAAAACTTCCACAATTTTATGATCCATTATGCGGAAATCTCCGGTATCAACAGGAATGTTTATAGAGGTGATCTTCGCCAATGTTCGGTAAAATAATTTCGCGGTAAATCTTTTTAAAAATCCTTCACCTGCACGGGATCTGCGTTTGGCATACACCACTTCAAACCCTTCCTTCATTTTATTATGCATCTGAAGAATAAGTTCAGGAGGATCCTGCAAGTCGGCATCAATAATAACAACAGCCTCTCCTTTCACATGATCAATACCTGCCATTACTGCAATCTGATGACCAAAATTTCTGCTGAAGTTGATAAATTTGACGCAAGGGTCTTTTTTACTTAATTCATAAATGAGTTGAATTGAACGATCACGACTGCCATCATTAATAAAAAGTAATTCATGGTCGGGTGTAATATCAGAACATACTTTCTTCACTCTTTCATAAAGAATGTTGATGTTTGGCTCCTCGTTGTATATGGGAATTATTATTGATAGTTGCATAATTTCTCAGATAACCATTTCCGGAATTTCACCTTCAATAAGTAATTTCCCTGCAGTAGCATTTTTTACCATCTCCACACTAATGCCGGGAGCACATTCAATCAATTTAAAACCACCCTGAGGCAACACATCCATCACACATAATTCTGTTACAATGCGCTTCACACATTTTATTCCTGTAAGTGGTAATGTACACTGTGGAAGTAGTTTTGATTCGCCAGCTTTATTTACATGCTGCATGGCAACAATAATGTTTTTTGCTGATGCCACCAAATCCATTGCACCGCCCATTCCTTTCACCATTTTACCGGGAATCTTCCAATTGGCAATATCACCCTGCTCACTTACTTCCATTGCACCTAAAATAGTTAGATGCACTTTTTGAGCCCGTATCATTCCAAAGCTCATCGCAGAATCAAAAAATGCAGATCCTGCAACGGTAGTGATGGTTTGCTTTCCCGCATTAATTAAATCCGGATCTTCTTCCCCTTCAAAAGGAAAAGGTCCCATGCCCAGTAATCCGTTTTCTGATTGCAGAACAACGTTAATTCCCTCCGGAATATAATTAGCAACCAATGTAGGTATGCCAATACCAAGGTTAACATAATAACCATCTTTTATCTCGCGTGCAATACGCTTTGCAATTCCGTTTTTGTCTAACATATTGAAATTAATTAGCCAATTAGCAGATTAGCTAATTAGCAGATGAAAATTTATTGCTTAATCGTTTAGTTGTTGTAATTATTTTATTGATAATTTTCATTATTGGATTTAATAATTTTAAAAGATGATCAGGATTTGGCAAGCCATTAGCTTTCTGACATAAGTGCAACCAATATTCTGTTTCATCTGCTTCTTTAGCAGCTATTTTAAACTTATGAATAAAATCATTTTTTGATTCAGCATTTTGTGCTTCACGAACATTTGCGCCAATACTGGTTGCCGATCTTAATAACTGATTAGAGGTTGTAAACTTTTTCATTTCATCTAATAAGCCGCAATAATCAATAACTGAAACACTTAATTCAAATGTTAAATTTAAAATTAAGTTTTTGTCAGATTTTTCCTTTTGCATTTTGTCTATCGCTTAAATCAAATTTTTATTAACCCGCCATCACACATGCCCATCTGCACATCATCCCATCTGTACATCATCACATCTGCTAATTTGCTAATCTGCACATCATCACATCTGCACATCATCACATCTGCTAATTAGCTAATCTGCTAATCATCACATCTGCTAATCATCACATCATCACTTTTTCCTCACAGTTCGTTGCTCAATCCTCTTCTCATAATTGCTTCCTTTAAAGATGCGGTGAACAAATATTCCGGGAGTGTGAATATGATCCGGATTTAACTCTCCTGCAGGTACTAACTCTTCTACTTCAGCAATCGTAATCTTTCCTGCCATAGCCATCATCGGATTAAAATTACGTGCTGTTTCTTTATAGATTAAATTTCCCTGTGTATCTCCTTTCCATGCTTTAACAATGGCAAAGTCACTATCAAAAGCATATTCCATTAAATAATCTTTACCATTAAAATTGCGCACTTCTTTTCCAATGGCTACTTCTGTTCCAACACCTGCAGGAGTAAATATTGCCGGCATGCCGTAGCCGGTGGCAAGACATCTGGTTGCTAATGTTCCTTGTGGAATCAGTTCTACTTCCAACTCACCGCTTAATAATTGTCTTTCAAATTCTGCATTTTCACCAACATAGGAGGAGATCATTTTTCTTACCTGACGTTGTTTCAGCATTAATCCGATTCCAAAGTCATCAACACCGGCATTATTGGAAATGCAGGTAAGATTTTTAACACCTTTTTTTACAAGTGCTGCAATGCAATTCTCGGGTATGCCGCATAAGCCGAAACCGCCAAGCATGATTATCATTCCATCCTTAATATCACTGATAGCAACATCGGCATTCGCCACAACTTTATTCATTATTTGCTCTGCTATTGGGTACAAGTACCTGGGAGATCACCGAAAAGCGGTACAAAGACGTATCGACTACTACCGTAGAGGCAAGAGCCTGGAAACTGGACAACTCTGTTTAATCGCGCCAAGCATGCTACAGATTTTAATGAAGGATCTCTCATTGGGAGCGGATGCACATTTTCCC
>JANOBN010000081.1:0-2280 GCA_031411675.1 Bacteroidota bacterium
GTATTGCTGGCCATCATATCAAAAGTCTGCAAACAAGGGGCGATATTGTACGCATGCACAACGAAGAAGAAATTCGTCAGGATGAAATAGACCGCCTTATTGCAGACCAGTATCGAACATACATCCCTGCAGGCGATCAAATTATTGATGTGATTCCGCAAGAATTTACAGTAGATAATTTTCAGAATATTCCAAACCCTATTGGATATTCTGGTGTAAAAGTTGGCGCCAATTTTCATATCATAACGGGTGATAAAAATGCCATCAGAAACATCAATCGTAGTGTAGAAAAATCTGGATTAAAAACGCAGGATTTGGTTTTGCAACCACTTGCTTCGGCAGCTGCAGTAATGTGCGATCAAGATTTGGAAGCAGGTGTAGCCATTGTGGATATTGGAGGTGGTACTACAGACTTAGCTGTTTTTTACGAAGGTATTCTAAAACATACTGCCGTAATTCCTTTTGGTGGAGAGAACATTACCAATGATATTAAGACAGGCCTAGGAGTGCTAAAAACACAAGCGGAGCAAATGAAAATTCAGTTTGGTAGTGCACTTGCAGACGAAACAAAAACCAATGCATTTATTACCATTCCTGGTTTAAGGGGTATGGCACCAAAAGAAATTTCGGTAAAAAACCTTGCGAGCATCATACAAGCACGCATGAGCGAAATTATGGATTTCGTAACCTATCACTTAAAGCAAGTAGGGTTGGATAATAGATTGTTAAATGGTGGAATTATTCTTACAGGGGGCGGTTCTCAGTTAAAACATTTGTTGCAACTCACAGAATATATTACTGGCCTTAATGCGAGAATCGGTTTTCCAAACGAGCATTTATCTGGCGGGCATATAGATGAATTGTCAAAGCCAATGTATAGTACTTGTATCGGACTTATTTTAAAAGGATACAACGATTATGAAAATAAGAACAAACAGTTCGATAAAAATTTTATTAAAGTTTCTGGAACAGGTATCATGCAAGAAACAGCAGTGGTAGAGGAAGAAGTTGCAGTAGCATCCGAAGAAAAAGAAACAGAAATAGTAAAGCGTAAAAAAACCATCAAAGGTTTTATGGATAGCTTTAAAACAAATTTGATAGAAATGTTTAAAGAAGAAGAAGACGGGGAATTGTAACGATGAGTGATGAATGAAAAATGAATAACGAAAAATGATGAATAATGAGCAATTAATAATGAGTTATGAATGTTGATGTTTTGTCTTAAGTCTATTATCTTGATACTAACATCTCAATACTCAATACTAATATCTCAATACTTGATACTTATATCTCAATACTAAAAAAAAACAACATGATACATTTTGATTTGCCAAAAGACCAATCCTCTATCATAAAAGTGATAGGCATAGGCGGTGGCGGAAGCAATGCTGTAAACCACATGTTTGCACAAAATATAGAAGGTGTAGACTTTATTATTTGCAATACAGATGCGCAAGCAATTGCACAAAGCAAAGTACCCAATAAAATACAATTGGGTCCGCATCTTACGCAAGGCCTTGGCGCTGGTGCAAATCCTTTAATTGGTAAACAAGCTACAGAAGAAAGCTTGGAAGAAATAAAACGGATATTGGAAGTGAATACCAAAATGGCGTTCATAACTGCTGGTATGGGCGGTGGCACAGGCACAGGCGGCGCACCAATTATTGCCGCTATTTGTAAAAGTCTGGGTATTCTTACAGTGGGTATAGTAACTACACCATTTGCATACGAAGGCAAAAAACGAGTAGCACAAGCAGAACAAGGAATCATGCTTTTAAAAGGACATGTAGATACTTTATTGGTGATCAGCAACGATAAACTTCGTCACCAGTTTGGTAATCTAAAAATGAAAGAAGCTTTTAACAAAGCCGATGATATTTTAGCTACTGCTGCAAAATGTATTACTGATGTAATAAATAGTACAGGACAAATAAATGTCGATTTTGCCGATGTGTGTACCGTAATGAGTAATGGGGGAGTTGCTATACTTGGTAGTGCAACAGCAGAAGGCGAAAACAGGGCACATGCAGCTATTGAACATGCACTTACATCACCATTGTTGAACGACAACGATATTCGTGGTGCAAAATGGATTTTAATTAATATCAATTCTGCCGAGGGTGAGCATGAGTTTACAATGGATGAGGTAGAAATAATACAAAATTATATTCTTACACAAGCTGGCGATGAAACCGATGTTATACTTGGCCTTGGTTACGACAATAGCCTAGGCGCACAAATTGGTATAACACTTATTGCAACAGGGTTTGAGCACAAAGA
>JANOBN010000082.1:0-12329 GCA_031411675.1 Bacteroidota bacterium
CCACGCGGGTCTTGATCACGCCCTCGGGCGGAATCCCGGCCTCCGTGACGCCCAGGTGCAACGGAACGTCGGGACGCAACGCCGCGAAGCGCGTGTTGGCCTCGATGACCTTCCGCGGGTGTGAATCCTTCAGCGAAACGACGTAGCGGTCGAAGCCGAGATCGTCGAGCAGGCGGCAGTGCTCGAGCGCGGATTCCACCATCGACGCCACGTCGTCGTCGGGAAACCGCGCCGCGGTCACGGGATCGACGCTGCCGCAGTTGACGCCGATGCGTAGCGCGCAGTCGTACTCCATAGCGATGTTGGCAATGTACTTGACCTTTTCCTGCCAAGACAACGTGCGTTCGTGGTGGTAGAGATGGCCTGGGTTGTAGCGGATCTTGTCGACGTGTGGAGCGACCTTTTCGGCCAGCCGATAGTTCTCCTGCAAGTCAACCGAAAGATTCGCCTTTGTCTGTCGGCGAATCTCCGCCAGCGCGGCTGCGTCTTTATCGCTGTCGACGGCGATGCGAACCACGTCGGCTCCAGCTGCGTGGAGCGCGTTGACCTGCGCGACAGTCGCATCCACGTCTTGAGTGTGAGTAGCAGTCATGCTTTGGACAGCGATGTTATCAGGATCAAACTTTGCACCCGCTTTATGAATCCTTTCCAGAGAGAAGGCATCGATCAGTTCTTTCATGGAAAAGATTTCTTTTTCTGTTCCGTCATTCCAACCCAGCAAAGCAAGAATATTTACAAATGCTTCCGCATAATATCCCTTTTCACGATAACCGCTGGACACTTCGCCTGAGACAGGATCTTTCCATTGTAAAGGAAAAACCGGGAATCCCAAACGGTCTCCATCACGTTTACTTAACTTTCCATTTCCTTCCGGCTTTAATAATAATGGCAGGTGGGCATAATAGGGCATATTATGTTCAAGCCCTAAAAAGCGATAGAGATAAATATGTGCAGGAGCCGAGGGCAACCACTCTTCACCCCGGATGGCATGGGTAATTTCCATTTCAATATCATCTACTATATGTGCCAGATGATAAGTAGGCATTCCATCAGCTTTTAACAGCACTTTATCATCCACCAGCGAAGAGTCGAATGTAACAATACCGCGAATAAGATCCATAAACGAAATCTGTTCTCCCGGAGGAATCATTATTCTGATAACATAGGGTGTTCCAGATTTTATCAAATTTTGTGTTGCATCATCAGTAAGCGTCAGAGAATTATTGAGCATTGCTCTTGTCACCGAATTGTATTGAAAAGTCTGATGTTTCGACTCTGCTTCTTTCCGGTGCGCCTCCAGATCAGCAGGTGTATCAAAAGCATAATACGCATGTCCGCTTTTGATTAACTTTTGTGCGTACTTCATATAAATTCCCGACTCTTTCCGCTCACTCTGGCGGTAAGGTGCATGAGTGCCTCCAAAACCTACGCCTTCATCAGGTAAAATACTGCACCATTTAAGCGCTTCTATAATGTACTCTTCTGCACCCGGCACATATCGGTTTTGATCGGTGTCCTCAATTCTTAAAATGAAATCGCCATTATTCTTTTTTGCAAACAAATATGCATAAAGTGCCGTTCGAACTCCGCCCATATGTAACGGACCGGTAGGGCTGGGCGCGAATCGTGTTCGGATTTTTTTTACTGACATAGGCGGCAAAGATAACAGACGGAAATAAGGTTTGTGAATATATATGAATGATTGTTTTAAAATTTATTTGGGCTACACCGGGGAGTTGGCTATGACATCCATATAGTTTAACTTTGCTTCATGGAGCTACTACAACCGCAACATTTTTACGACTATGAACTTTTAGATTGCGGAGATTTTTTAAAGCTGGAACGTTTCGGAAAATACATCACCATTCGTCCCGAACCCCAGGCAGTGTGGTCGCCGGGATTGCCCCTTAGTGAATGGAGACGAAAAGCATTTGTAGAATTTATTCCTAATTCCAGTTCTTCCGGCACCTGGAGAAAATACAAAGAAATGCCCGATCAATGGAAAATTGGCTATAGCTTAAAACAGGGCGGACAAACAAAGGATCTGGTTTTTCGTTTAGGATTAACTTCTTTTAAGCATGTTGGAATATTTCCGGAACAGGCAGTAAACTGGGATTTCATCTTTCAAAATATTCTTAAACTGAAGTCAACAGGTATTGAGCAGCCTAAAGTTTTAAACCTGTTTGCCTATACCGGGGCAGCCTCACTTGCCGCCAAAGCTGCGGGTGCTGACATTACCCATCTTGATTCCATTAAACAAGTGGTAAACTGGTCAAGAGAAAATATGGAGTTGTCAGGACTTACAGATATTCGCTGGGTAGTGGAGGACGCACTTACATTTGTCAGGCGCGAGATTAAACGTGGCAAAAAGTACCATGGTATTATTTTAGATCCTCCGGCATATGGTCACGGAACAAACGGGGAGAAGTGGAAGATGGAGGACATGATTAATGAAATGATTCAGGGTGTGGCGAGTTTAAAGGAAGAGAACTTTTTTCTGGTTTTAAATACCTACTCATTAGGGTTTTCTTCCTTGATCCTTGAAAATTTTATGCAGCAAAACTTTGAAAAAAGACTGAAAAACTCAGAAACTGGAGAGTTGTTTTTAAAGTCGACACAAAGTAACATGGTGTTACCACTTGGTGTTTTTGCAAGAATTGCAGCTAGGTAATAGGCGCACCCCAAGTATAATTACTACCCCACTATTATAAAAAATCAGTCATTTATTGATATCAAGAAAGATGTTCCACGTGGAACTATTTTTCAGAACATTACTGAAAGATGACATTATATTATTTGTAGATAAAAGGTAATTATTCTAGTGTTTCACGTGAAACATTGATGAAAAAAACGGAAAAGTTTAAGCGATTGTTTCATGTGAAACAACCATCTATCTTCCCATGTGCACCATGAGAATAGAAATATCGGAAGGGTTTACACCACTGATTCTGGAAGCCTGTCCAAGTGTGCGGGGCTTAATTTTAGACAGCTTTTGACGGGCTTCATTTGATAAAGAAGGGATGGTTGAATAATCAAAAAACTCCTGTAGATTTATATTCTCCAGCCTTAATACTTTCTGTGCCAGATCAAATTCTTTTTCAATATAGCTTTCATATTTCACCTGAATTTCTGCCTGCTCAATCATGTAATTATCAATAGCCATTTCATCAAAAACATCCTTAATAAAGGAAAAGGATGCCACCATATCTGAAAGCATTACCTGTGGACGAAGCAAGAGTTGATTCAGGCGTATGCGCTGACGTAATGCATCGGTTTCTAAACCAGCAAGCCATTCATTTGCCGTGTCAGGATCAATACCGGTATTTTCTAAATACTCAATGATGCCTGC
Source organism: Bacteroidota bacterium (assembly GCA_031411675.1). Classification (GTDB taxonomy): domain Bacteria; phylum Bacteroidota; class Bacteroidia; order AKYH767-A; family OLB10; genus JANOXC01. The sequence continues at coordinate 3,350 of JANOBN010000082.1, forward strand.
CGTTTTCACTTTTTTATCCTCCACATTTTTCATTCGCTCTTCTGAAGCAAGTCCTATTTTGTAGCCAAGAGGAGTAAGGCGCAAATCGGCATTATCCTGACGTAAAAGGGTGCGGAATTCTGCCCTTGAGGTAAACATTCGATAAGGCTCATCTGTACCTTTTGTAATCAGGTCGTCAATGAGCACACCAATATATGCATCGGAACGGTTTAATACTACATCCTCCAAATCATTGATCTTTTGATGTGCATTTATACCTGCCATTAATCCCTGGCAAGCAGCTTCCTCATATCCTGTGGTGCCGTTAATTTGTCCTGCAAAATAGAGGTTGCCAATAAGCTTAGTTTCTAAAGTATGGCGAAGTTGCACCGGTGGGAAATAATCATACTCAATGGCATATCCAGGGCGGAACATTTTACAATTTTCCAATCCGGGAATTTGTTTTAAGGCCTTATATTGAACATCTTCAGGTAAAGAAGAAGAGAATCCATTCAAGTATATTTCTACGGTATTCCAACCCTCGGGCTCCACAAATAACTGATGTCTTTCGCGCTCGGCAAAGCGGGTAATTTTATCTTCAATAGAAGGACAATAACGCGGACCAAGTCCCTGTATTCGTCCGGTAAACATTGGCGATTGTTCAAAGCCGGTTTTTAAAATATCATGAACCGCCTCATTGGTATAAGTGATGAAACAACTACGTTGAGTAGTCAAGGAGGGCGTATCTGTAAAAGAGAACTTACCGGGATTTTCATCACCTTTCTGTTCTTCCATTTTTGAATAATCGAGCGAACGACCATCTAAACGGGGAGGTGTTCCGGTTTTCATTCTGCCACTTTCAAAACCCAGGCGTACTAACTGTTCGGTAATACCTGTTGCCGCTTTTTCACCGGTGCGGCCACCACCAAATTTTTTCTCGCCAATATGTATTAATCCGTTTAAAAAAGTACCATTGGTGAGCACTACAGCTTTGCAAGAGAATTCAATTCCCATACTGGTAATAACTCCGGTAACGCGATTATTCTCAATTTTTAATGCACTAACCATATCCTGCCAGAAATCTACATTCGGAGTTTGTTCCAGCATTACCCTCCATTCCTGAGCAAAAAGCATTCTGTCGTTCTGAGTACGAGGACTCCACATTGCAGCACCCTTACTCCGGTTCAGCATCCGGAACTGTATCATACTCCGATCACTTACAATACCGGAATACCCGCCTAAGGCATCTATCTCTCTGACAATCTGTCCTTTAGCTATACCCCCCATAGCCGGATTGCAACTCATTTGCGCAATCGTCTGCATATTCATGGTGATTAAAAGCACACGTGAGCCCATAGTGGCGGCAGCAGCAGCGGCTTCACAACCTGCATGACCTGCACCAACAACAATTACATCATATTCTGAATACATCGGATTTTTTAAGGGGCAGCAAAGATAGATAATAATTTTTCCCGATTTACAAGAGAAAATCAATTGAAGGATGATAAATAGTTACTGGCCAACAACAAGATTCGATCAACTATGCTTAAAGGGTAAAACTGAATAATTAGGGAAAATACCTATTGACAATATGATTCCGAACAATTACTTTTCCGCCATGTTTCAGAACGATTTGTTGCAGGAGGTTTTTCAAGAGGACTCTTTAAATTGGAATTTATATATATAATTCTGATTAAAAAAAACGGGATTTATTTCAACATGGAACACCGTATTCTGTATGAATAAAACCGTGATATAAAACCCCCAAACAAATTTTAAAAACCAACCATGAAAAAGAAAACCGAAAACAATCTCTTACAAAATTACCTGAAGATTCATCAGGCAGCAATGGAGTCAAATGATGGTAATCGATGCATGATTTCACCTCATCCTGATCTCAAGAAAAAACTTAAAACGGAGATAAAAAAGCTCACCTCTGCAGCAGAGAAAACAGGGCTTGGTAACAAGATAAAATTTGAAGAGCTTTCACGACCCGGCCTCAATGACGGGTTGATTTATCCCGGAGATTCTTTTCCTTTAGGAACCACAGCAAATATTGCACGGAGTGCAAGACTTAGCAAAGCGCCCCTGAGAGGAAAAGTAAGAGTGATTGTAGTGCTGGTTGATTTTTCAGACAAGAAAATGACAACCTCTCGCAAACACTTTGAAGATTTGTTTTTTTCAGAGGGGAAAGTACCCACCGGCAGCGTTAAAGAGTATTATGATGAAGTAACCAACGGCAAGATAGAAATTGTGGGAGAGGTGGTTGGTCCATACCGGTTGCCTAAAACAAAAAAGCAATACGCCAATGGAGAGTCAGGCACCGGCCTCACGCAACCTAATGCCAGAACCATGGCAAAAGACACGGCGAAGATGGCTAATGTAAAAGTTGATTTTTCAAAATACGACAATGACGGAGACAATTATGTAGATGCTTTTGTAATTGTGCATGCCGGAACAGGTGCAGAGACAAACAATAATCCTGATGATATCTGGTCTCATAAATGGGTGATGCAAAATGGCTCCTATGAGGCTGATAATTCCACAAGGGTGTATAGTTATTTAACGATACCGGAAGACTGCAGGCTGGGTGTTTGTGCACATGAGCTGGGGCATTTGCTTTTTGGGTTTCCTGATTTATATGATAGTGATTATTCAAGTGAAGGAGTGGGCGATTGGTGTTTAATGGGTGGAGGAAGCTGGAATAACAAAGGCTTAACTCCTGCACATCCCAGCGCATGGTGTAAGTGCAATCAGGGTTGGGTATCGGTGGTAGTGCCTACAGCCAACAAAAAGAAAGTGGCTATAAAGGATGTAAAAACCGACAAAAAAGTATACAAACTCTGGAAAGGAGGAACGGCATCAAAAGAATACTTTTTGGTGGAAAACAGGCAAAAAAGGAAGTTTGACAAGCACCTGCCCGGAGCCGGAATATTGGTATGGCATGTGGATGATTCCATGGCCGGCAACGATAAAGAGTCGCATTATCGCGTTGCTTTGATGCAGGCCGACGGCAATAAAGACCTTGAAAATGGTAATAACAGGGGGGATGGAGGAGATGTTTTTCCGGGCACATCCAGGAAGAAAAACTTTGCCAAAAACACTAATCCTCACTCTAATTCCTATGCAAATTCGAGCACGTCAGTAGCCTTAAAAAACATCAGTGCTTCCGGGGCAACCATGTATGTTGATATCGAAGTGAAATAAAGTAGCCGGGTGCGCAGTCAAAAACCGTATGTTTATAGCCTCTAAAAACAATAGAACAGGAAATGGTAAACATCGTTGAAAACTGGACACAGATTACAGGAGTTATAGAAAGCGTTACGGATAGCGGAGTAAGCGGAGTTAAAAACATAGCTATAAAAATTACTAAATCCACCAGCTATAAAAAGTACACGGATTTAGTTGTAGGACGTGTTAAAGTAACAGCGGCGTTAAAAAAAGACGTTGCAGAAAAGCATCAGCTGGCGGCAGGAAAGCAGATTACCTGTTTGATCCGTGCTGCCAAGCAGGACTTTTTTATAAAGCCCGACAGTATTAAAGCCTGATAAAAACCAATGACAGAAGACCAACCATTCAACCAAGGATTTTCCCATTTTTCAATGCTGCAATATCAGGGAAACGATCTTTATACCTTTAAAAAATAAAGCCACTCTTTTTTTAAGAAAATACAAAGCCGGACTCTGTTATGTGCGCAAATTGTGAACCCGTTACTTCCTTTCAGCAAATTAGCATCAAGGCGAAAAAAAAGGAGCAAGAACAATACTTGCCAACCTTATTGCACCGTTGCTTACCTTAGAATTTTTGTTTTATATACAACTTCGAACAACTTTTTTGGATATCCACATAATTAAGTAAGAAATCATAATCATACGGTTTTAGTGTTGTTGTATTAGCTAGAAATTAATATTTGTGCTTCAACTACTTTGATTTCATCCTATCTTTGCCCCCTTGCAAAAAGATACCCCCTTGTTTACAACAGATCCTTTCGAAGTCCCCGAACAAAATATCGGGAAAAAGCTTTATGATTACCAGAAGGGGGCTATAGAAGATATTTTTAAAAGATTAAAGTCACATCCTTCGCGATATAATTTGCTTTATCAGCTTCCAACCGGTGGAGGTAAAACCGTAATTTTTTCAGAAATAACCCGTCAGTATATTGCTGATACAGGTAAAAAAGTACTCATCCTTACTCATCGGGTAGAGCTATGCAATCAAACGGCACATATGCTGAATGAATTTGGCGTAAGCAATAAGGTTATTAATAGTGATGTAAAAGAGCTTCCCGTTCCCAATGAATACAAATGTTTTGTGGCAATGGTGGAAACGCTTAATAACCGCTTACGCGATAAAATTCTTGATCTGGATGATATTGGTTTGATGATAGTGGATGAAGCACATTACAACTCCTTTGGTAAAATGTTTAAGTTTTATGAAAAGGGTGTTGTGCTGGGTGTTACGGCTACTCCTTTAAGCTCCAATATCAACCTGCCGATGAAGGATAATTATGATGAGCTTATTATCGGAGAATCGATTTCTTCACTGGTAGATATGGGGTTTCTTTCAAAAGCAACAACGTATAGTTACCACGTTGGACTCACCTCACTTAAAATTGGTATTAATGGTGATTATACAGTAAGTTCTTCGGAAAGGCTGTATACCAACCATGTTATGCAGGATAAACTACTGAGCGCCTATCGTGAAAAATGCCTGGGAAAAAAAACACTGATATTTAACAATGGAATTGCCACATCACAATATGTATATGCTTCTTTTAGGGAAGCAGGATATGATGTGCGGCACCTTGATAACACACATTCAGCAAAAGAGAGAAAAGAAATTTTGCAGTGGTTCCGCGAAAAGCCGGATGCAGTGCTTACCTCCGTCAGTATTTTAACTACAGGGTTTGATGAGCCTACCGTTGAATGCGTTATTTTAAACAGAGCTACACGATCATTAACGCTGTATTTTCAGATGATAGGACGGGGTTCAAGGGTTTTGCCAGGTAAAAAAGAATTTACTGTTGTTGATCTAGGAAATAACCTGAGCCGTTTTGGTTTATGGGATGCTTATATCGATTGGGATACTATCTTCAGGGAACCGGAGTTGTTTCTGGCCAGCCTTAATAGTGATGAAGTTATTGAACGGAATTACCGTTACACTATGCCTGATGAGTTGCGGGAGAAGTTTAAGAACTCGGAAAACATTGATTTTGATGTTAAGGAAGAACATAAGAATGCGCTTTCTGCAGGACAACGACCGAAGCTGGTAATAGAGCGCTCACTTGACCAACAGGTAAGATTATGCATGGAGAACAGCCATGATATTGATGAAGCTCTGGCATTAACAGAACTGTTGAAGGAAGAGGTGGATTACAGAGTCAGAGTGTATTGCAGATGCCTGAGTAAAACATCGGAAAGCTATGTTAAGTGGCTGCAGGATGAATACAAACGTAAGCTGAAAGTCAGCCTGATTCATAATTATCAGCACATGACAAATGTTGCAGATGAGCAACTACCGCTGAATGATACTGACGCTGCAACGGATAGTCAGGTGAATACACCAATGTAGCTTTAAGTTATATATATAATCCGGAACAGAAAAAGGAATATCAGAATAGTGACAATTGGCTTTTTTGTTTTTCCTCTTCAAATCCCGATACACCTATTCCCAATAACCGGATTTTTACCTTGCCGGCCTCTGTTTGGGGAAGCAGATTTTTTACAGCAGAAAATATGCTCTCCGGATCGGAAATTTTTTCAGTAAATGTTTTGCTTCGGGAAACAATCTTAAAGTCGAAATATTTTATTTTTAAGGTGACCGTTCTGCCATAAAGATCGTGTTTTTGTATGCGCGAAAAAAGCAAAACAGAAAGGCGCTGCAACTCTTCAGAAATGATGTTCAGATCTAATACATCTTCCGCAAAAGTATCCCCCACACTTACCGATTTTGTCTCGCGATCGGGTTGTACAGGACGTTCATCAATACCACGGACAATCTGATAATAAAACAGCCCTGTTTTGCCATAAGAAGCAACCAAATTCTCCTGTGAAATTTTTTTTAAATCGGCACCCGTAAATATCCCGGCAGCATTCATTTTTGCAGCGGTTTCTTTACCAATACCATGAAAATCCTGCACCTTTAATTGTTCCATAAATTGTTCAATTCGTGAGGGTGCAATAAAGGTTATACCATCCGGTTTTTGCATACCGGATGCAACCTTTGCTACAAATTTATTTATTGAAATGCCTGCAGAAGCGGTTAGAAATACCTCTTCAAAAATTACAGCTTTAATGGCTTTTGCTATTTCCATTGCTGAACCAATATGTTGTTTATCCTCCGTAACATCCAGATATGCTTCATCTAGAGAAAGAGGCTCTACAAGATCCGTATATCGCAAAAAAATTTCCCTGATCTTTTTAGAGACCTCTTTATATGCCGGAAACCGTGGAGTAACAAAAACACCGTCGGGACATAAGCGTTTCGCCTCTCGTCCGGGTATTGCTGATCGTACACCAAAGGCCCTTGCTTCATAGCTACAGGTGAGCACCACGCCTCTGCCTTCGGGAGAGCCAACAATAACAGGCTTCCCTTTTAATTCCGGAAAATCACGCTGTTCTACGGAAGCATAAAATGCATCCATGTCGATATGAATTATTTTACGGGTAGATGGCATAGTAAACCGAAGTAGCACAAAGCTAACCGTTAAGCAATGTTAAAAAAGCATGCAATTAAATTGTTTATTACATCTTAACAGAATAACAAGAAGAAAGGGCCTTAATATTTGAACAAACTACGCGGCTCTTTTCTTGTCCGTAAAATCCTTCGTGCTTTCCATCAGGGCCTTTACATTGTCTTTGCAGAAGCCATGATTTTCTCTTTCTATAAGCTCATAGATACAACCGGTTAACTCGGAGGGTTTAGTAAATACCTGCACCAGACCCGGACATACTAACGGCTGTTGAGAAGCAAATTCAACAAACCCTTTCTCCACCCATTCTTTCATCTTCTTCTCTACAGAGTCCACCTGAAAAGCCATATGATGAATGCCGCCAATACCGCCTCTTTCTGCTACCCATTTCCCCACAATAGAATCGACAGTGCCATCGGAAATAAATATTTCGGGCGACATATGATAGTTGACATAATCATCATTAAAAAAATGTTCTACCATCCAGGGCATATTGCCTGATGATTGTTCCGGCGGAAGTAAAACCAGACAATCGGCGCAGGAACCATCGTCAAATTCTATTTTAAATCCATCAGGAAGATCATCGGCAATGCGATAACCAAAACACTCAACAAACATACGCGCTGTTTTAAAACGATCTTTTACGCGATAAGCAATGTGATCTAGTCTCATCTTAAAGGAATTTTAATAATAGATATTGCAAAGCTACCCGCAACATTAGGGTAATACCCAATCATTTTTGGCGAACAGAGTAATTATTGCGATCAAAGTTTACTGTTAGCTATATGAAACTTTTACCGGTTGGTTCAATTCGGGAAGAAAAGAAGCGGGAATAACACTTTTTGCGGCAGGAGAAGAAAGTGAAATGACTTACTTTTGCAGCCGAAGTGAATTACCTCGGCGCAAGCAACGCGGCATCATAAATGATAATAAGAGGCTTTTTGCATAAATCACCTCAAGAGGCGGGGAATTCACCCCCATAGGAATTAAAAACGAATCATAAACAATTAAAAATATGTCGAATCCAAAAGTATTCTTTGATATTACTGCCGATGGCGAACCAACAGGACGCATCACCTTTGAACTCCGCGCTGACGTTACTCCACTAACTGCCGAAAATTTCCGTGCTTTATGTACCGGTGAAAAAGGATTTGGTTATAAAGGTTCTTCTTTTCATCGCGTAATTTCCAACTTTATGTGTCAGGGTGGTGATTTTACCAACCATAACGGCACCGGAGGAAAAAGTATTTACGGTGAGAAATTCAAAGATGAAAACTTTACACTGAAGCACACAGAGCCGGGCTTACTTTCAATGGCCAATGCCGGTCCGAATACCAACGGGTCGCAGTTTTTTATTACTACTGTTGTTACGCCCTGGTTAGATGGTAAACACACTGTATTTGGTAAAGTTGTAGAAGGCATGGATGTGCTGAAGAAAGTGGAGGCAATGGGAAGCCAGAGCGGGAAGACATCAAAAAAAGTAGTGATTGAGGATTGCGGCGAGATTGCTTAAGCTGCCATAACAGAACTCTATTGTTCTAAATTATATATATCATTATTTGATGAGCAACAGTGAAATCGCCCGAAAGTGGCTGCAGGCATTTAATGATCATAATCTGGAGGCGTTGCTGGAATTATATGATGACAATGCAGAACATTTTAGTCCGAAGTTAAAAATCCGTCACCCGGAAACAGCAGGATTAATTACCGGAAAAGTGGCATTGCGTCACTGGTGGAAGGATGCATTTGAACGTATTCCGGAATTGCAATATATAGAGCGAACGATTACTGCTGATAACGATCGTGTGTTTATGGAATACATCCGTAAAGCTCCGGGGGATCCTGACATGAATGTTGCAGAAGTACTAGTGATTGCTGATAATAAGATTATAGCATCACGGGTTTATCATGGCTAATTGAAATAAATCAGCGAAACCATTTTTGATTTTAGCCAGGCAATATTTTATTCTGACATCTTTTGCCGGGCAACGAAAAACACAAACTACTTCTTAAAAACCTTCGCAGCTAATAATGCTGTTTCCATTTCCTTTTTAAGATTTAATTTATCGTCTCTGATAAACTCTGTGCTTTCACCTTTTTTACCATGAAGAAAAAGTTTCACTGTTACATCACCGCTGTCAGACCAAAATTCATAGAAAAACTTTTTCTCTCTAATACTCACATTGCCATCGGCAACCATTTTCTTTGTCATAATACACTAATTAAATACTAAAATAATGGCTAATATACTAATAATTTATGAATATTATTGATAATTCAGAGTCAAACGCATTTATCATTTACAATTTT
>JANOBN010000083.1:0-3229 GCA_031411675.1 Bacteroidota bacterium
CATTTAAGGTTATTGCAGAATATAAAGGCAATGAACTGAAAGGAATACAGTATCATCAATTGATGCCTTATGTTCAGCCGGAAGGAAAGGCATTTGAAGTAATCATTGGTGATTTTGTAACTACAGAAGATGGAACAGGAATCGTACATACTGCATCAGTATTTGGTGCTGATGACTTTCGGGTATGTAAACTGAATAACATCTCTTCCATTATGGTAACAGATGAATATGGAAAGCCGACTCCACTAGTTAATAAACAAGGTCGTTTTGTAAAAGAAGTTACTGAGTTTGCAGGTGAATATGTGAAAGAAGAATTTCTTACCGATAAGGAAAAAGAAGAGGACCGCATAAAGCAGGGTCGTGATAAATACTTATCGGTTGATGAACGCATCTCCATCAAATTAAAGCAGGAGAACAAAGCCTTTAAAGTAGAAAAATACGAGCACAGTTACCCGCATTGCTGGAGAACAGATAAACCTGTTTTATATTATCCGTTGGATAGCTGGTTCATTCGCACCACTGCTAAAAAGGAGCGGATGATGGAATTAAATAATACTATCAACTGGAAACCGGAAAGTACAGGCACCGGCCGCTTTGGTAACTGGCTGGAGAATCTAGTGGACTGGAATTTATCCCGCTCCCGTTATTGGGGAATTCCATTGCCAATCTGGAGAACAGAAGATGGCATGGAAGAAAAATGTATAGGTTCTATTGGCGAGCTAAAACAGGAAATTGAAAAATCGATTGCCGCCGGATTAATGGATCCTTCTCATCTGGAACATGTAGATGCTTCCAAACCGGATTTTGATTTGCATCGTCCTTATGTTGACAATATATATTTAGTGAGTGATTCCGGTAAAAAAATGTACCGCGAAACCGATTTGATTGATGTATGGTTTGACAGTGGTGCAATGCCTTATGCTCAATGGGGGTTGGATTATGATAAACTACAAAAAGGAGATAAGTTTCCATTTGGAAAAGGATGGGATGGCGCTTACCCTGCCGATTTTATTGCAGAAGGGGTTGATCAGACACGCGGTTGGTTTTTTACTTTGCATGTGATTGCGGTGATGTTGTTTGACTCTGTTGCTTTTAAAAATGTAGTGTCAAACGGATTGGTGTTGGATAAAAACGGCAATAAAATGTCGAAGCGTTTGGGTAATGCTGTTGATCCTTTTGAAACACTCAGCAAGTATGGTCCTGATGCAGCGCGTTGGTATATGATCAGCAATGCACAGCCATGGGATAATCTCAAGTTTAATGTAGAAGGAATTGGTGAAGTACAACGAAAATTCTTCGGCACATTATACAATACATACTCCTTCTTTGCGCTGTATGCCAATATCGACGGTTTTAATTACAGCGAAAAAGAAATTCCTGTTAAACAACGTCCTGAAATTGACCGCTGGATAATATCTCAGTTGCATTCGCTTATAAAAGAAGTGGATGCTTGTTATGCTGATTATGAGCCAACCAAGGCAACACGAATGATTACTGATTTTGTTTGTGAAGATTTGAGCAACTGGTATGTGCGTTTATGCCGGCGTCGTTTCTGGAAACAAGCTGATGGAAATGAAACAGCAGCTCAGGATAAAATCGCTGCTTATCAAACCTTATATCAATGTCTGGAAACAGTGTCGCGTTTGATGGCACCTGTTGCACCATTTTATGCTGATGTGCTTTTTGGTGATTTAAATAATGTCACATCAAAAGACAAAAACAGTTCTGTTCATCTCGCTGATTTTCCGGCATATGATAATTCACTTGTTGATAATGATCTGGAAGAAAGAATGAAACTGGCACAAGTTATTTCTTCATTGGTGTTATCACTTCGTAAAAAAGTAAACATCAAGGTACGTCAACCATTAAACAAAATATTGCTGCCAATAATTGATAAGCATATTCACGACCAGGTTGAAAAAGTTAAGAATCTCATTCTTGCGGAAGTAAACGTGGAGAGCATTGAATATATAACTGACACGTCGGGCTTATTGGTTAAAAAAGTAAAGCCTAACTTTAAAACGCTGGGTAAAAAAGCCGGTGCATTAATGAAAGACCTGGGTGCCGCCATTACCGGCTTTAACAGGGAAATGATCAGCCAACTGGAAAAAGAAGGGCAAATAGAAATTACCCTTTCCGGTAAGGCTTTTTCCATTGATCTGGAGGATGTGGAGATTTTATCGGAAGACATTCCGGGCTGGCAGGTGGCCTCACAGGACAAAATAACGGTTGCCCTGGATGTACATATAACTGATATTTTAAAAGAGAAAGGCCTTGCACGTGAATTGGTTAACCGTATTCAAAACCTGCGTAAAGACAAGGGTTTTGCGGTAACTGACAGGATTGCGGTGAGGTTAAAAGGACCGGATAGCATTGTGCGTTCCGTGACTAACAATTTAGACTATATTCGCACCGAAATTTTAGCCAATACGCTTGAATTTAGCGACAGGCTGAGTGAGCAGGAAGGAGAAAATGTGGAGGTTGACGAGAACCTCTTTGTATTAACATCAATTAATAAAATTTAATCATGGCCACTAAAAAGAAAGATATAAAAGCAAAAAAGGCCGTAGCCAAACCTGCAGGTAAAATAGCACCCAATAAAAAGGCCGCAACTCCGTTGAAGAAAAGTACATCAAAACCTGTGGCTAAAACTGTAGTTAAAAAGGCAGCTCCTAAGCCCGCAAAAAGTAAACCTGTTGCAGTAAAAGCGGCTCCTAAAAAAGCAGCCCCTGCTCCTAAAAAAGCGGTGATTGTAAAAAAAGAAGTAAAAGCCGTTGCAAAATCTGTTGCTAAACCTTTACCGAAACCGGCAGTTACAAAGCCTGTTGCTACATCTTCACAAAAACCGGCAGTAGTTAAACCTGCTGCAAAAGTGGAAAAAACACCTGTTGCCAAACCCGTTGCGGTAACCCCCAAACCAATGAATCAGCCATTAAAGACCACTATACCATCATCTTCCAGTAAAGTAACAAATCCCAAAACAACAATAATGACTGAGAAAAACAACACCCCTGCAGTTTACCGCTTTTCCGATGCGGAACTGAAGGAATTTAGAGATTTGATTAACGGAAAACTGGCTGAAGCAAGAACAGAATTAATAAACCTGAATGCTGCCATCATCAGTGCAAATGAAAACGGAACCGATGACACCGGTGCTTCTTTTAAAATGCTGGAAGATGGTTCCGATACTTTGGCGAAAGAAGAGGCAGCACAGTTAGCTGCGCGTCAG
>JANOBN010000084.1:0-4373 GCA_031411675.1 Bacteroidota bacterium
TCATAAAATTCAATTTGATACGCTGCTGGAAGATCTGAAGCTATGGATACATACTTCTAACGACAATCTGCTTGAAGGTGCCATCATTGTTGCACGTTATCAATACCCTGATCTCGATCCTGAAAAAATTGCGGAACAACTTAATAAGGTTAAAAAAGATGTATGGCTGGAGCTGAATGAGAGCATGACTGCACTGGAACAAATAAATGTGATTAATCATGTTTTGTTTACTACTCATTCATTTAGCGGAAATACCAGTAACTATCATGCTCCTCAGAATTCATTTATAAACACAGTATTAGAGAGCCATAAAGGAAACCCATTGCTTCTTGGTATTATTTACCAGATAATTTGTAATCAGGTAAGCATTCCGGTTTATGGTGTTAACCTTCCCGAGCATTTTGTACTGGCTTACGTCGAGCATCAAGCTGAAGCACCACCCGGTACAGGTAAGGTACTATTTTATATTAATGCATTCAGTAAGGGTACTGTATTTGGTAAATCAGATATCGACCAGTTTGTTAAAAAGCTGAATGTTGAATCGTTGAATAGCTTTTATTTGCCATGTACCAACCGTGATATGATTCAACGAATGCTGCGCAACTTAAGTTTTTCATTTCAGAAGTTGGGTGACAAAGAGAAAGTGGAAGAAATTGATCTTATGCTTCAGTTATTCGTTTCTGTATAATATTTTTTTGCTGATTGGCGAATAAAATTAAAAAGAATACAAAGAATAAAACCCCTGCCTGTTTTTCAAGTATCCCTTCCGTAAGACAATTGATCACCACTGCAATCAGTAATGCAAGCATGATTTTATTTTTATGTAAGATAGCATGTCGGAAAGTAAGTATAAAAATAAGCAGTAATACAGTTAATCCCGGTATTCCAAGCAATAATAACGTATGCAGGAATTGATTGTGAGGGCTTAGATTAAATTCCAGGCCTTCAGTGAAACCGGCTATCCTGTATTGTTGATTTAGTTCATTTTTTAAATCTCCGGTGCCAACACCAATCAGTGGATGCTTGCCATATACAGCTAAAGTGTTCTTCCATACTTCATATCGCACATTATGCTGAACACTTCCTGAATTATTTTGAATAACGGATTCAGTGTTAGATGAGAGTGTTCCGGATGGTTTTTCAAAGCGGTTGTTGTTGCCCGAAACAAGAAAGAAAATCAAAACCATCATTAACATTGCAATACCTGAATATGCTGCAGATTTGGAACGATTCCGTGATTCCCTAAAAAGCCAATATATATACAGGCTAAATGAAAGCATTACAGCAAAAAGCGCTGTTCGTGATGCTAGAAGAGTGATTATAAAAGTTAAAAATATCATCCAGATAATTAGAAATTTCCGGTTTCTGATTCTGTAACCGGGTAGCCGGAAAAATTCATCCGCAAGAAAGAATAACGTACAATTAATGTATAATGTAAAGTATGCAACATGTTGTAGTGAACAAAAATCGATATAAAAAAAGGAAGATTTATCACGCCAGATGTAATATTCGATAAAGGCATTAGTTAATAAAACAAGTGAAAGCAACGTGCATCCTGCAATGAATGAACGTGAAATCCTTCTGTAGTCATCTGAAGATACCGTAATTGTATCAAGTAAAAAAGGCATTAGTAGAAAGGATAATTTAATCTGAAGATCTAAACTGGCATAGGAGAAATCAGAGGTGTATATTAACCCGGTAACGTGTAATATATAAAAAGCCATTAACCAGAACATAGTAAATGAGCTGAAACGAAACAACTCCTTTTCTGATATTTTATATATCAAACAAGCCACTAAAAGTACGGCAAGAATAATGGAAGCTAACCAGGAACTAAATGGTAAAACAAATACATACGTGCAAAAAAGACGTATTATCCAGGGATGTATTGTCAGTGACAGATGGTTCATTACATTTATTGAATCAATTCTTTTATTGTGTCAGCAGTTAATTCAAGTTGTATGTTTGTTAACGAAGACCCTGAGGGCAGACATAAACCATTTTCAAATAAGTGCTCACAGGTTCCATCATTAAAAGCACGATACTTCTCAAATACCGGCTGAAGGTGCATGGGCTTCCATAACGGTCTTGATTCAATATTCATCGAATCAAGTTTAAGTCTTATATCCTCTCTGGTTCTATTGGCTTTTGTTTTTTCAGGATCTACAATAATAGTAGTCAACCATCTATTGGAAAAAAAACCTTTAGGCTCATCGGGTAATGAAACTGATTCGGTATTTCTAAATGCCGTTTTGTAGAGATCAAAGTTGGCACGACGTTGTGCAATACGATCTTTTAAAACTTCCATCTGACCACATCCTATTGCAGCAGCGATATTACTCAGTCTGTAATTGTAACCAATTTGCGAATGCTGATAGTGTGGTGCTGCGTCGCGCGCCTGGGTAGCCAGAAATCTTGATTTACGGATTAGTTCTTCATCATCTGAAATTAATGCACCGCCGCCTGAAGTGGTAATTATTTTATTTCCATTGAAAGAAAGAATGCCGGCCTTTCCAAATGTTCCGGTATGCTTGCCATTGTATAATGAACCTAAAGATTCGGCAGCATCTTCTATTACTATAAGGTTGTATTCAGAAGCAATGTGAAGAAGCTCATCCATTTTAGCAGGCATTCCGTATAAATGGACTATTAAAAGTGCTTTGGGGATTTTATTCTCTTTTTTAAGAATTTCAAGAGCTTCACGTAATAAGTCCGGTGACAGGTTCCATGTGTTTTTTTCGCTGTCAATAAAAACCGGTTCAGCACCTATATATATGATTGGATTAACTGTTGCAGAAAAGGTGAACGATGGACAAATTACAATATCACCCGCTTTAATACCACATAACATTAATCCAAGATGCAAAGCTGCAGTCCCGCTGCTTAATGCCGCAGCATGCCCGCTACCGGTAAATTCACAAAGTTTTTTCTCGAAGCAATCAACAAATGGTCCTAAAGGAGCAATCCAGTTTGTCTGGAAAGCAACTTTAATATTTTCCTGCTCAACATGACCCATATGTGGGGGTGAAAGCCAGATCTTTTCAGTCATATTTCAAAGTTAATTCGGCAAAACTATCTATATAATGGTCAGGAAGGCAGGAGTTCAAGGTAATTTCCTGAGAATGTATGTTTTTACCTTTATCGCGTAGCCCAATCGTCCGCCATTTAAACTGCTTTGGCCAGTAAAAATCCTTATTTACATTATCACCAATTACTATCACATGGAAGTCCGGATAAAGGGATTGAAGCATCCGAAAGGCTGTTCCTTCACGTTTTTCAAATCCGGTTTCTTCAGATATAAGTATTTTTTCGAAAAATGATTCAATTCCTAAAGCTTTAATTTTGTTTCGTTGGGTAATACTTCTGCCATCGGTAACAAGTGCCATTGGAATTACGTTTTCTTTAAGACTGCTAAGTATATTTAAGACACCTGCATTAAGTTTTATTTCCGGATGATGATTGCGATATGTTTGAAGCAAGTCTGTTTTGGTGAGATTTGTATCAGGGTATTGTTTCAAAACATTGTTAAACACATCTTCTTTTTCCAAAAACCATTGCATCATTTTTTTCCTTAATTCTTTCGGTTGCTGACTTACTAAACCCGCTACTTGCATAAATGCGGAATAAACAAAATCGGCTTCAGGATAAAGAGTATCATCCAAATCAAAAATAAATAGTGTTTTATTATTTATTTTGATAGTCATGAATGATTATTTCATTATCGTGGCGAAGCATTAAAAGATGATCTTCCCATTCATTAAACCAGCTGATGGCTTTTTGATATAAATATTCTTCAATGATCCATTTCGGATAATCAGCACCCGCATAATAACTTAAAGGATAACCTCCGCCAAACCTCGGGTTGATTTCAATGCCTTTCACTTCATGTGTTTCACGATGGACGAAAAATTGCATAGTAATACATCCCCTTGCTCCCGGAATTTGTTCAAACTTATTTTTTATCCAGTCAACCAGAAAATTTTTACTGGTTAATCCTTTGCTGATTTCACCGCCACGTGTTTCCAGCCTTTTACGGGGGACAACACAACATATATTACCTTCACGATTAAAATAAGTATCTGCCGTATATTCATCGTACGAATTACGATCGAGGTATTCGAGTAACATAAAACGGGGGTCATCTAAAACAAAAGGTGGGAGGTGACCGGCATCAGGAGCATAAAACAATTGATTGCTGCTGCTTCCGTCTTCCGGCTTTGCAAATAAAGGATAGGTCAGGTTTTCTTTTAATTGTTCTATGGCAACACTTATTCCTTTTTCCAGAAAGTAGCTATGTGTTATGCGCTTGTTACGGCAAATGGTAACAAAATCCTCATCAGCAACCATTATATATATACCATTGTGTTCAAACG
>JANOBN010000085.1:0-2928 GCA_031411675.1 Bacteroidota bacterium
GTCAAGCAATAATAATATATACCGAATACCATCTTGGTTTAATTATTCTGCTTTGTATCATGAAAGAATGATTTTTAAGAATGCTATGAAAATATCCTTTGGAGCAGGTTGTAATTATTTTAGTGCTTTCAAAGCTGGTTCGCTTATGCCAGCTACGTCACAGTTTTATCTGCAAAACGAAGTAAGTATTGGTAATTATCCGTACTTAGATTTCTTTATTAATTTCAGAATAAAGTCTGTAAGTTTCTTTATTCGTATGGAACATCTCAATGAAGGACTTAGTAGCGATACATATTTTTACTTACCGCATCAGCCATCACCCGGGAGAACGTTTAAAGCAGGTTTTAACTGGTTGTTTAAGGAATATCAGCCTCAGACAGTAATTCGCTGACAAAGTTCTACCAGGCGAGTGGAATAGCCCATTTCATTGTCATACCAGCCAACTACTTTGATCATGTTGTCGATAACAGAGGTTAGCTGCGCATCAAAAATGCAACTGTGTTTATTACCTACAATGTCAATGGAAACAATTGGGTCTTCTGTATATTCTATGATGCCTTTCATGGATGTTTCTGCCGCATCCTTAAATAATTTATTAATTGCATCTACATCACCGGCAGTTTTTACAACACAGGTAATATCAGTTAAAGAGCCATCAATTACAGGTACACGAATACCTGCACCACCAATTTTACCTTTAAGATGTGGAAACACATCAGTGATAGCTTTAGCAGCACCGGTTGTGGTAGGTATTATGGAGTGTGCAGCTGCTCGGGCACGACGTAAATCTTTGTGAGGGGCATCATGCAGATTCTGATCACCTGTATAAGAATGAACAGTTGTTATATAAGCACTCTCTATATGAAAATTAGCATCAAGTAATTTGATCATTGGTGCGGCATTGTTAGTTGTACAGGAAGCATTGGAAATAATTTTTTCCGTGCCATCCAGTAAATCATCATTAACTCCCAATACTATTGTTTTTAGATTCCCGGAACCGGGAGCTGAAATAATGACCTTTCCAGCCCCGGCTTTTAAATGACTTTCTGCTAATTCAGCTTTCGTAAATTTACCTGTTGCCTCTATAACTATATCGATACCTAATGATTTCCATGGTAGGAGAGAAGGGTCCTTTTCAGAGAATACAGGGATAGAAATTGCATTAAGAATAATGTTTTTTTCATCGGACGAGACAGTGCCCTGAAACCTTCCAAAAATGGAATCATATTTTATCAGGTGTGCTAAGGTAGCAGGGGATGCCAAATCATTTACTGCTGCTATTTCTAAATCTTTGCTGTATAGAATTTGTTTTAAAACATTTCTTCCAATTCTTCCAAGACCATTTATTGCAATTTTTTTTGCCGGCATAATTTATTTGGATAATCTAAAAGTGAGAATAGTCGGTAAATTAAAACATATGTTTTTCGGCATGATAGGAGGATCTCACGAGTGGACCGCTTTCCACATAACGAAAACCTTTATCAAGGCCTATTTTTTTATACTCAGCAAAAGTATCAGGATGTATAAATTCTGCTACGTTTAAATGATTGGTTGTTGGCTGTAAATACTGACCAAGTGTAAGAATATGCACTCCGGCTGAAATCAGATCATCCATTGTTTCAAGGATTTCAGATTCGGTTTCACCAAGTCCTAACATCACTCCCGACTTAGTTCGCAATCCGGCAGCAGAAATTCTGGACAGTACTTCCAGACTCCTGTCATATTTCGCTTGAATCCTCACCTGTTTTGTTAATCTTCTAACTGTTTCCAGATTGTGAGAAATTATTTCAGGAGCTATATCAATTAATCGTTGCAAGTTATCCCATTGTCCCTGAAAATCGGGGATAAGAGTCTCCAGAGTGGTTCCGGGGCTTATTTCACGGATTGCCCTAATTGTTTCCACCCATATTTCCGATCCACCATCTTTTAAATCATCCCTGTCAACAGAAGTAATGACGCAATGTTTCACTCCCATCAGCTTAACTGATTCAGCTACGCGGAATGGTTCATTTTTGTCGACTGCAGAAGGTCTGCCGGTTGCTACTGCACAAAAGCCACAGGAGCGTGTACAAACGTTGCCCAAAATCATAAAAGTGGCAGTGCCGGCACCCCAACATTCACCCATATTCGGACAGTTCCCGCTTTCACAAATCGTATGAAGCTTATTTTCAGAAACCAAATTCCTTACTTTACGGTATTCTTCTCCAATTGGAAGCTTTACTTTAAGCCAATCCGGTTTACGTGGCTTTGGAAGCTGTTCCGATGCAACTATCTCTGACATATTTAATTCCGTTGAGCAGCAAAATTACCACTTCTGACCGTAAATAAGAGTAATATAAAAACTTAAAAAAAACTGCTTATTCTTTGCAAAAGCCATTATTGGTATTTCCTTTGGGTAGGCGTCCAAAGCAACACCTACTTCCAGCGCCTTAATATCTTCATGACTAGGAGCATATTCGAAATTCAGGGCCGACTTTAAAAAGATTCCGGGATATGGTTTCAATTCATCAAGTCCTCTAGTAAATGAAGCTCTTCCAACGATGTTATCAACGTTATTCTGATATTCATCATTCGGATCATACTTTTCCTCAACCTGATTTGAAGGATCATCCGGGTTGGTACTTCGGTCTATTATAAGATACACAGGCTTTGCAAAACCAAGAGATAATCCTCCTGCATAATTAAACCTTACTTCAACGCCTGTTCGATCAGCCTTTCCATAAAGTACATGTTGTTGTCCTGCTGATAACCTAAGAATGGTAAAAGTGTTCATCTTGCCATATATAAATGACTTTGGGCTTTCATAACGGGTATTTATGGTCTTAATCTCTTTTGGATGTTTCATGCCAACCAATTGAGATTCCATGAACCACTTCTTCTTATAGGTTTGGAAATAGCCTCTTTTTCCTTCAATTCCAATACCGTTAG
>JANOBN010000086.1:0-2641 GCA_031411675.1 Bacteroidota bacterium
GGATACATAATTTTTTTTTCAAAAGCACATTTTCTACATGTGTAAATATAGCTTAAAGTAGCTCGGGTAGGGCTGCCGCATAATTCACAAGGAAGTCCCTTATTGGCACTAGTCACACCAAAGCCGGGTGTTTTGCATTCCGGGCATTGCGAATTTATTTTTTCTGCCATTTTCTGTGCAGCTTTTTCAATCACTTTCATTCTGGTTGGATTATGCATTGCCCGCATATCCGTCTCAACATACGCCACACCAAATTCCTTAATCAGGCGATTGAAAACCTCCATTAATTCAATCGGATTTCTAATTCCTTTATACACATGAGAAAAATTATCATTTGCCTTTCTAAGAATTAAACCATGATCTGGGAATTTTGCCGACTTCGCAAAGGCTACAAGCTCTCTTTCTGATTTAATTTCTTTACCATTAAAATTTGTTTCTGCACTTACTTCCCTTGCAACAATTTCCAGGTTATTCAATTTATCAATAAAAAAAATGATTTCATCATCTACATGAACAAAAAATATTTCTGAATGCAGTCCAAAGGAACCCTCGCTTGCCACTGCCATGTCGCAATTAGTTATTTCCATTGCTTTAATACACTTGTTTCTGGCAGTTGTAACAGGGTCCTCTTTTCTTGAAACTTCACCTGTAAAAGTTCCAAAAATATCACTGTCAAAATCAGGGGCAACAAAGCATTTCACTCCCAATTCCTTTTCCAAAATGGGAGCTATTACTCTTTCCTTCTCATGTTTTGTAGCAATTACAATCCGTCGTCCTGCAAACATTCTATTTCTTTGATTTAGAAACAGTAATAATAACGTCTGACTTTATATTAAACACATTTTCCGTATTACCGGATTCCTTAATCATTTTAGAAATACTTTCAATGCTTTTTAATAGTTGTGGAATTCTTTTTGATGCAATCTTATCCTCTTTTCCAAATCGAACCATAGAGCTGAAGTTCTTCATTTGATGAAACTTTACTTTACTTGAAAAAACATTCAGGATTATTTCCATTGCTTCTGTGGCCGAAAACTCACCATCTATTAATTTTATAGTTTGTGTTTTACTATTCTTCATTAACTAAGGGATATTTTGAATGAATGTCTTATTAAATATCAAATTTAAAAAGGTGTTAAGGGAAATCCCTATTACCGGGCTTAACTTAACACCCTTTAAAATTGATTAAATTATAATTAATTGATAAAATTCTTCAACTAGTTTTTCCTTCCGTTTTATTATTTATAATTTTCAGAATACTATTGTCCCTGCCCCAACGAATAGCCGGCCTTTCCATCAAATGAATAAAGATTTTCTGTTTTAATAGTGTCTATATTTTCATTAATTGCATTGCCTAATAATTCAATAATATTGTTCTTGCTTATTTCAACACCTTCGTTGGGTTTGAATCGACATCTCCAGTGATCAGTACAAAAAGTTTCCTTAAAACCATCCGGCCAAACTTTTATTCCTCTATTGGTAATCATCGATAGTTTAATATTCTTGCTTTCCATAACTTTTACTTTTTTAGCAAGTTCATCAGGGTTGGTTCCGGTCCAGTGTACAAAAACATCAACACCTACCAATTCTTTATCCATAGGTACTCTTCTTTTGTATTTTGGCAGAGTCAATGCGGAATTATTAGCATAAAATACAGGTTTAAGTATACTTGGCTTATTACCAAGGTTCGCAATTACTGCCTTTGCAAATTCCTTCGTTCCCACTTTCTGCTTACTAACACCTTCTTTAAATATGTCGTAGGTATGTATTCCATCTTCAATTGTTTTTAACCAGGAATTTTGAATATTTTCTGCAACGTCTGTTTGGCCTATATGATTTAGCATCATCACAGCACCTTGCAATAAGCCTGATGGGTTTGCCATATTCTGACCTGCCCTGCGGGGCGCAGAGCCATGTATTGCTTCAAACATTGCACATTCTTCTCCGATATTTGCCGACCCTGCCAATCCAACAGATCCGGCAATCTGAGCGGCCACATCACTTAGAACATCACCATATAAATTAGGCATTACAATAACATCAAACGCCTCCGGGGTGTCTGCCATTTTAGCTGCCCCGATATCAATTATCCAATGTTCGTTTTCAATTTCAGGATACTCTCTTGCAATCTCATCAAAAACCTGATGAAACAAACCATCACTTTGCTTCATAATATTGTCCTTTGTAAAACAGGTCACCTTTTTACGGTTTTGTTGTTTCGCATATTCAAAAGCGTAACGCACAATTTTTTCGCAGCCAGGTCTGCTTATAAGTTTTAAGCACTGCACCACTTCATCTGTTTGCTGATGCTCAATTCCGGCATAAAGGTCTTCCTCGTTTTCCCGAACAATTACAATATCCATTATCGGATGCTTCGTACTCACAAAAGGATGTAAACTCATACAAGGTCTCACATTTGAGTAAAGGCCAAGGAACTTCCTAGTGGTTACATTTAAACTTTTATAACCTCCACCCTGCGGTGTTGTTATAGGTGCCTTTAAAAAAATCTTATTCCTTCTTATAGTATCCCATGATTCCGCTGCTATACCAGAAGTATTGCCTGCCAGGTACACCTTTTCTCCTACCTGAATTTCTTCAATTTCAATTTTCGCGCCTGCGGCTAAGAGAATCTCTAAGGTTG
>JANOBN010000087.1:0-1754 GCA_031411675.1 Bacteroidota bacterium
CCCCTGGTGCGTCTTTCAGAAAGAGAAAAATTATTGTGCAGGCTATAAAATTCACCAACTTTAAAAACAGCAGATTCATCGATCAGCATACTTAATGCCTGGTCAAATTCATGCCGCTCATCAACATGGCCAAGAAAAATAAATATTTCCCGTTTTTTTAACGGGTAATCAAACATGTTGAAATAGGCAAGTGTTGCTAATATGTCTTTCCTGATACACAAATTCTTTTGCTTAAATTAGTTCAATTATATTTTTCAAATAATGTTTCCTATAATAAAAACGGTAATTGGTAATAATGGTTGCTTCTATGCAACCCGTTGTTCTGCTTCTACCAATTGTTCCACAAGTTGTGGTTCCGGCAAAAAGCTCCTTTCAGTCTTTGATTGATAACATTCCTGGAAAAAATGATCGTATTGATCAATGATCTTATCCCAGGTAAAGTCACGCTTGATGCTTGCATAATTGTTTTCAATAAAACCTTCATCAAAGCGGGCCTCATGTTGATCAATGATCATAGAAACCTCTTTAACATCCCTGAAATACAAAGCATTTTTTTTGAGAATACTTTTGTTGAATGGATTGGCATGTGCCGCAATAAATGCCCCTGCAGCCATGGCTTCCAATAAAGATGGGTTTGTTCCCCCAACGCTATGCCCGTGAAAATAAACGGAGGAAAATTTAATGATGCTTTTAAGTTTTTGCTGATCAAACAAGGCGCCGAGGAAAATGATCCTGCTGTCGTGCTTAAATTTATTACACAAGTGTTTACCAAAACCATTCGCTGTATTCCCGATCACAATGAATTTTTTATTCGACATGCCCAGGCAAAATCCATCTAAAAGCATTACAATATTATTTTCCGGCTCCATGCGTGCCATCAATGCAAAATATTCTTTTTTAGCAAGGCCGTATTCCAACAGTAATCCTTCATCAGTTTTATAATGCATATCTGCGCCATAAGCGATGTATTTGCTGTTGATCTTATATTTTTCATCCAGGTATTCTTTTATTATTTCTGAATCGGCAACGTGATAATGACTGGAGGATACTGCCAGTTTTTCAGCATATTTTAAAAACTTTTTCACCAGTCCGGAATATTTTGCCCGCTGCCATTCAAGTCCATCCATATTTGAAATAATGATGGCTTTTCCGGGATACAAATTCTTCCAGACAGAACTACTTGTATAACCAAGCATGAGAATGATATCAAAATTTCGTTTCCGGGCATCCATGATACAATTGAGGTCATAAATAAACTGGCCCGCAGTGCCCATAAAATATTCCGGGTCATAACAATGAATGATTGGAACGCCATTCCATTGCTTTTCCTGGTATGGATGTTTGTGGGAATTATAAACCATCACATCATGCCCCCGCTCTATTAAACCTGCGGAAAGATATTCTGCAACCTGTTCGAATCCGCCATATTGATTGGGTATGCCCCTTGTTCCAAGTATTCCGATCCTTAATCCCATAGATTTTTTATACGTTTATACGCTTCCATTGTTTGAATGGTTGCTTGTTGCCATGTGTAATGAATAAGTATTTTTTCCTGCAGGGATTTATTGGGAGGTAAGGCTGCTGCTTTTTCAACAGCAATATAAATACTTTCCGGTAATAATGGGTCGCAATAAATTGCATCAGTGCCAAAATACTCCGTGGTATCACCTTTGTCAGTAATAACAATATTACATCCCATTACAGCGGCTTCCAATGAACTTAGCCCGGTTGTTTCAAACCAGCTTGGCAATACA
>JANOBN010000088.1:0-5489 GCA_031411675.1 Bacteroidota bacterium
TATTTATGTTTTCTTATAGATGATTTTGCTTGATGAATGCCAACAATCCTTCTTACGATTTTAAAATTATTGTTTGTACTATTCTTCTTTCTTAACCTATACTCAAAAGGAGAGATAAAGCAACCTGTTCATGCGGCAGCAACCAATTCCAGTTCATTTGGACCAACCTTGGTATTTACGATAGAATTCGGAAAGGTTATAAAACCCCAAAGGATGAATAAATGCTGGTTGCAATTGAAATCACCGACAGCTAGTAAAGACCCAGTTGCGTCTAATTGAACGGGGCCAAGCGGCCTTAGAGCGGGGGCAAGCCTCGTGTGAGTGAAAGCGCCGGAACGGCGCGCATTCTGCGTCCAAAATTCTAAACAACAAGATTTTCAAGTACAGATATCGGAATTTATAATTTGAAGCGAAAATTTCAATTCGAAAAAAATAATTAGTGATTTACTATCCTGGCAATGAGTGCCAGTAGAAAAATTATTGATCCAGTTTCTCATAAACTGAATTATTACTGATATACTCCGGAACTATTGCTTTCATCCTTCGCACAATGGAATCATTATCCTGTGTATTAAATAGTCCGATGAGATCCCGCACTTCATGAGATATAATTTCAAAATCATATTCCTTCACTTTGGCAATCATTATTTTTTTATGATGTGTGGGAATAGTGTTCTCTTCACTTGCCAATAACTCTTCATACAACTTTTCCCCCGGTCTTAATCCTGTAAAAATAATCTGTGCATCTTTCCCCATTTCGAGTCCTGACAATTGAACCATCCTTTTAGCGAGGTCTGCAATTTTTACCGATTGTCCCATGTCGAATATATATATTTCTCCGCCATTTCCCATCGACCCTGCTTCTAAAACAAGCTGACAGGCTTCTGATATGGTCATGAAAAAACGGGTGATTTCAGGATGGGTGACAGTTATGGGTAACCCAAGTTCAATCTGTTTCTTGAAACGTGGTATAACGCTGCCATTGCTGCCCAATACATTACCAAAACGGGTAGTGATAAATTGCGTTTTAGAAACTTTATCCAGCGACTGTATATATATTTCAGCTATACGTTTGGTGGCCCCCATAATGTTGGTAGGATTCACTGCTTTATCAGTGCTGATCATCACAAACTTCTCCACACCGAATTCATGCGCCAGATCAGCCATAATTTTGGTTCCCATCACATTATTAAGAATGGATTCCGATGGATTATTTTCCATCACCGGAACATGTTTGTACGCTGCAGCATGAAAAATAATCTGCGGACGAAATGTATCAAATACATGTCGCATACGCTCAATATTTCTTACATCACCAATTACTGTTTCACAGTCAACATTAAACTCTGCTGTTTCTTCAATGTCCAGTTCCAATTCATACAATGGCGATTCTGCCATGTCTAGTAAAATCAGTTTCGCAGGTTCAAAAGGGATTAATTGTCGCACAATCTCACTTCCAATAGAACCGGCTGCTCCGGAAATCATTACCGTTTTTCCTTTAACTGTGGATTTTATTCTTGTTAAATCCAGGTGTATTGCCTCCCGACTTAACAGATCTTCAATATTTACTTTTTTAATCTGCTTAAAACTTAACTCACCGTTAATCCAGTTTTTAACAGGAGGTACGTTTAACACCTTCGTATTAAACTTCAGACAAGCTTCAATAATTTCCTGCTTTCTTTTTGGATATATATTCTGGATAGAAAGAATCAAATGTTTTACATCATACACCCTTAAGATATCTTCCAGATCCTTATGAGCATTATAAATCATAACGCCTTCCAGCTTCTTCCCGGCTTTATTCTTATCATCATCCACAAAAGCAATTACCTTTAAACGACTTCCACGATCACGATCCAAAGTTCTTTTGGTAATCATTCCTGCTTCTCCAGCACCATAAATAACAACACCTGTTCGTTCGCTTCTTGGATTGCGCATTTCCATATATGCCACTTTTACCAACAAACGTCCTGCTGTCATCACAAAGACGCATAATAGATAATCAATAATCAGAATTGAATAAGGAACCAGGAATTTTTCACGTAACAAGTAACCTATTGGATTTATCAATGCAATGAATCCTGCACCAACAGCCAAAGCTGTTAAAATACGGGTAGCATCACGGGTGCTGGTATAACGGATAATGCCGGCATAGGTCTTGAAAATGTAGAAACTAATGGCCCGCACAGCAATCACCAGGGGGAATACATATCGGAAACTTTCTACCTCATGAGCCGGCAGTTGAAAATTGAAACGTAAGAGGTAAGCAATGAATAGGGAAAAACAACAAACAGCGATATCCACCGCAAAAATGATGAGGCGTGGAATATGTCGTTCCGGAAATAACTTTATACGCATTTTTTAATCGGCTATCAAAGGTAGGTTATTTATTTTTGATGCGACCCATGAACATCCTTTTCATCACGCCATATCCGGAAGGAACCGCACCCAGTCAGCGCTTTCGATTCGAGCATTATTTCAAAGACCTTGATAAACAGGGGTATAGCTATACTATTTCCTCATTTATGGGTCCAAATACCTGGCGCATTTTATACCGTCCGGGGCATAATCTGCTGAAAGTTTTCGGAATCATTAAAGGGTACATTCGCCGTTTTCGTGACTTACTCAGAGTTCATAAGTATGATTTTGTGTTTATTCACAGGGAAGCTGCTCCTTTTGGTCCTCCAATTTTTGAATGGCTGATTGCCAAAGTCTGGAAGAAGAAAATCGTTTATGACTTTGATGATGCCATCTGGATTCCCAATGCGTCTGAACATAATCCAATCGTTTATCGTCTGAAGCGCTACAGTAACACGGAAGATATCATTCACTGGTCACATGCGGTGTCTTGCGGTAATCCTTACTTATGTGAGTTTGCTGTGCAATTTAACAGCAACATTGTTTATAACCCAACGGTTATTGATACGTCTTATTATATTCCGGCGGAAGCAGAACATAAAAATGATAAGTTTGTAATTGGATGGACAGGAAGCCATTCAACACTTCAATACCTTTCTCAGGTAGTTCCGGTGCTTGAAAAACTGGAGAATGAATTTGACTTTGAGTTTCACGTGATCTCTGATAAAGCACCATCGTTTATAATGAAATCACTGGTATATAAAAAGTGGAAAAGGGAAACGGAAATTGAAGATTTACTTATGTTTGATATCGGCTTGATGCCATTAACTGATGATAAATGGGCGAAGGGTAAATGTGGTTTTAAGGCATTACAGTATCTTGCACTCGAAATCCCTGCATTAGTGTCGCCGGTAGGTATTAACACCGGTATTGTTACCGATGCAGAAAACGGATTTTACTGTACCAATGCTGCACAATGGGAAGAAGCGATCAGAAAACTTTATGATGATCGTAGTCTGATTAATAGATTCAAAAAGAATGCGAGGAAAATTGTAGAAGAAAAATTTTCAGTGAATGCACACCGTAAAACATTTATTGAATTATTCCGATAAAAAATTATATATATAACCGATGGAAACAATTAACGAAACGATTAAAACAACTGCATTAAATGATGTTCATATTGCACTTGGAGCCAAGATTGTTCCTTTTGCAGGATATAGTATGCCCGTGCAGTATTCAGGTATTAACGCAGAACATGAAGTGGTTCGTAATGCAGTGGGTATTTTCGATGTAAGTCATATGGGGGAATTTATTTTGAAAGGACCTTATGCATTGGATTTAATACA
The DNA here is from genome assembly GCA_031411675.1 of Bacteroidota bacterium. Lineage (GTDB taxonomy): Bacteria > Bacteroidota > Bacteroidia > AKYH767-A > OLB10 > JANOXC01. Next base: position 3,708 of record JANOBN010000088.1, read on the forward strand.
AAGAGTAACGAGCAATGATGCTTCCAAGCTTGCTGATGGTAAAGCACAATATTCTTGCTTCCCGAATGAAACCGGTGGTATTATTGACGATCTGATTGTTTATCGTCTGGATGAAAAATCGTATATGCTGGTGGTAAATGCATCTAATATTGAAAAGGACTGGAACTGGATTCAGAAGTTCAATACAAAAGATGTAGAGATGCATAATATCTCTGATAAAACATCACTATTGGCCATTCAGGGACCAAAGGCATTAACTACATTGCAGAAATTAACGGATGTTTCTCTGGCAGATATTCCTTATTATTCTTTTGCGCGCGGAGTTGTTGCAGGTTGTCAGAATGTGATTATTTCTAACACGGGATATACCGGTTCCGGAGGATTTGAAATTTATTTTGAAAATCAGTATGCAGTAAAGCTATGGAATGAGGTAATGAAGGCAGGTGCAGAATTCGGTATTAAGCCTGCCGGATTAGGTGCACGTGATACCTTACGTCTGGAGATGGGATTTTGTTTATACGGAAATGATATTGATGATACTACTTCACCATTAGAAGCAGGTTTAGGCTGGATCACTAAATTCACCAAAGAGTTTACCAATTCCAAAAACCTGCAGGCGCAGAAGGAGCAGGGGGTAAGTCGTAAATTGGTAGGTTTCGAGATGATTGATAAAGGTATTCCCCGTCATCATTATGCCATTAAGGATGATGCAGGTAATGTAATTGGTGTAGTAACATCGGGAACACAATCGCCATCCTTACAAAAAGCAATTGGTATGGGATATGTAAAGAAAGAATTTTCTTCAGAAGGTGCAGATATATATATAACGGTACGTGACAAATCGTTGAATGCAAAAGTTGTAAAGTTACCGTTTCTGAAAAAAGCATAAGCTGACGTTATTAATGGACAAACTAAAGATTGATGCTTGTTTTTCTCCGCACTTATATCCTGTTTACAGGGATGATAGCAGCATAGTAGTTATCATTGATATTCTGCGTGCTACATCAGCAATTTGTACCGCATTAAATCATGGTGCAAAGGCCATCATTCCCGTTGCTACTGTTGCAGAAGCAAAAAAATACAAGGATCAGGGCATGTTAACCGGCGCCGAAAGAGATGCAGTAAAGCTAGATGGATTCGATTTCGGTAATTCACCATTTCATTACATGCAGGATGCAGTTATTGGTCAGGAGATTGCACTTACAACAACAAATGGAACACAAGCCATTGAAGCCGCCAAAGATGCGCACATGGTGGTAATAGGTTCTTTCCTGAATATTGATGCTCTCTGTAATATGCTGGTAAAACAAAACAGAAGCATACTTTTACTTTGTTCCGGATGGAAGAATAAATTTAATCTGGAAGATGCATTATTTGCCGGAGCAGTCACTGAAAAAATATCTGCCTTGAGCAAAAAATATAAACAAGGTGATGGTTGTCTGGCATTAAAGTATCTGTATGAGATTGCACAAAAGGATCCGAATAAATTTCTAAATCATTCATCCCATAAAGAACGTCTTGCAAAACTAAATCTTAAAGCAGATATCAGATATTGCCTTCAAACAAATATCATGAATGTTATTCCGGTATTGCATAAAGGAAAGTTGATTAAAATGGAAGATGTTGTGGAAAATGAAATTATAATCACGAGACTTCACGACTAAATAGTTTCTTCTAGGATAAAATTGAAAAAAAATAAAATTTTAAATTAACAAATAATTCAATAAAATACTACAAAAGTTCAAAGATTGCCATTTCCCCTCTCTAAGGGAGAGGGGCCAG
>JANOBN010000089.1:0-2889 GCA_031411675.1 Bacteroidota bacterium
TCTCTGATAAAACCGCGGTTTTCCACCTTAAAGCATTGCGCAGGTGCATGACACATTTTTTCCGCAATACGTTCTAAAGAAATTTTGCCATTCTTATACATCTCCAGTAAAGCAACCAAACTATGTTGCACCAATGGACCTCCACCCGGTGCTTTTGTATAAACCTGATTTTTTTCTTCTATAGTATGCGGAGCATGATCGGTTGCAATGATGTCAATCTTATTATCAAGAACAGCCTGAAATATTGCATCTCTGTCAGCAGCAGTTTTTATGGCCGGATTCCATTTGATGAAATTGCCCTTTGTTTCATAATCTGCATCACTAAACCATAGATGATGCACACATGCTTCTGCTGTAATTTTTTTCTTCTCTAAAGCAAGAGTATTATCAAACAAGTTTGCTTCTTTAGCGGTGGAGATATGCAGAATATGCAGTCGTGTTCCATGTTTCTTTGCTAACGAAACAGCGAAAGAAGAAGATTTGTAACAAGCTTCCTCACTTCTGATTAATGGGTGATATTTCAAAGGAATATCATCGCCATACTGCTCTTTATACCTTGCAAGGTTGTTTATTATCGTAGTTTCATCTTCACAGTGGGTAGCAATCAACATCGGAGAACGGGAAAAAATGGCTTCCAGTGTTTGTTCATTATCCACCAGCATACTTCCGGTAGAGGAACCCATGAATATTTTAATGCCGCAAACATTCTTCTGATCTGTCTTCAGTACTTCTTCAATATTATCATTGGAAACACCCATAAAAAAAGAATAGTTTGCAATAGAAGTACGCGAAGCAATCATGTATTTATCTTCTAAAAGAGATTGCGTTAAAGTATTAGGCACTGTATTAGGCATTTCCATAAATGTGGTTGTCCCGCCGGCAACTGCTGCTCTTGACTCTGTATATATATCCCCCTTCTGGGTTAAACCAGGTTCCCGAAAATGCACCTGATCATCAATTACTCCCGGAAAAAGATGCAAACCTGTTGCATCAACAATCTCTGCATTTGGATAAGAAATATCACGATCAATCCGTTCAATAATTCCATTAATAATCAATACATCACCGGATAGGACTTTCCCATCATTAACTATGCTTGCATTTTTTATAACAGTTGTCATGACATTTTGTTTCTTATCTGAAAAATTGCTTTACTGCTTTCTGACTTCACCGAATATCTGCAGATAAAATTAACATTTTCAAATCCACAAATTTTCAAATTTTCAAATCAAATTTCTCCAACCATTTCCTCCGGCTTCACCCATTCATCAAACTGCTCGCCGGTAACATAGCCAAGATCAATAGCAGTTTGCTTTAAAGTCTTTCCTTGTTTATGTGCAGTTTGTGCAATCTCTGCCGCTTTATAATACCCGATTTTTGTGTTCAGTGCCGTTACCAGCATTAAGGAATTCTCCAGGTTTTTTTGAATATTATCATACAGTGGTGCAATACCCACAGCACATTTATCATTAAATGAAACACAAACATCACCAATCAGACGTGCAGAATGAAGGAAATTGAAAATCATAACCGGTTTAAATACATTCAACTCAAAATGGCCTGTTGCACCACCTATATTAATAGCCACATCATTCCCCAGCACCTGAGCTGCAACCATAGTCATGGCTTCACATTGTGTTGGATTTACTTTGCCCGGCATGATGGAAGATCCCGGTTCATTGTCCGGTATATATAATTCACCAATACCACAACGGGGGCCGGATGCGAGCAGACGAATATCATTACCAATCTTCATCAGTGAGCAGGCAACAGTCTTCAGTGCACCATGTGCTTCCACAATGGCATCGTGCGCTGCTAATGCTTCAAATTTATTCTCTGCAGTAACAAAAGGCATTTTTGTTAATGCTGCAATATGTTTCGCCACATTAACATCATACCCTTTTGGTGTATTAATTCCGGTACCAACTGCTGTACCACCCAATGCAAGTTCCGACAAATGAGAAAGTGTGTTCTCAATTGCACGCATTCCATGATCAAGCTGTGAAACGTATCCACTAAGTTCCTGTCCTAAGGTAAGTGGTGTTGCATCCATCAAATGCGTACGACCGATCTTCACCACCTTCATAAACTCCTTCGACTTTGCAGCCAATGTATCACGCAACTTTTTAATTCCCGGTAAGGTTACCTCTTTCAGAATTATATATGCAGCAATATGCATTGCAGTAGGAAAAGTATCGTTGCTGGATTGCGACTTATTCACATCATCATTCGGATGAATTACTTTCTTCTCATCCATCAGACTGCCACCATTATTTACATGAGCTCTGTATGCGACTACTTCATTCACATTCATATTCGACTGCGTACCGGAACCTGTCTGCCATACAACTAGTGGAAATTGATCATCTAGTTTTCCTGCCAGTATTTCATCACAAACAGCTCCTATCATGGTGCATTTATCCTGATCTAATTCTCCGGCATCAAGGTTTGCCATTGCTGCAGCTTTTTTCAAATACGCAAAAGCCCGTATTATTTCCTTCGGCATTTTATTAATGTCGCGTGCAATATCAAAATTTTCTATCGAGCGTTGTGTCTGTGCTCCCCAGTATACATGAGCAGGAACATTCACAATGCCCATAGTATCTTTTTCTTTCCTAAACTCCATTGGTTTATAGTTAATTGTTATTGGTTAATAGTTATTAGTTATTAGCTATTAGTTAATAGTTAATTTTTTAATCTTCTAGCGAAGCTTCTCTATTTGCTAATTTGCTAATTATCAAATTGGCTAATTGGCTAATTAATTCCTTTCCCCAAACTCCATCAAATATGCTTTCATAAACTCATTCAGGTCACCATCCATCACAGCCTGTACATTTGATGTTTCATAATCTGTACGAAGGTCTTTCACCATTTTATAAGGATGAAAAA
>JANOBN010000090.1:0-2576 GCA_031411675.1 Bacteroidota bacterium
AGCCATTTACCATCATACTTTAGTAGGAATTTATAATAATTAACTATGCTCATACTTAAGGATGAAATTCATCATGCAATGATACTCAATTCTTTAGCTTTTTGAATTGCCTGAGTTCTGCGTTTTGCATCCAGCTTTAAAAAAATACCGGCTACATGTGACTTTACCGTACTGATGGAAATAAAAATTTTATCGGCAATTTCCTGATTACTGTATCCCATTGCCATTAATTGTAAAACTTCTAATTCGCGGGAACTTAATCCGCTATTTTTTAAAGCAGATTCATTTAATGTAAAATCGGTAACAGCTACTTCAATAGGTATCATTACTTCCTTTGTTTTAGGAGGAAGTAGTTTACTGCCTGCCCAAATCCCGGTTGCAGTAAATACAATTGCTATTACTCCTGCATATACCTCAACAGAAAGATCCATAATCAGATATTTATATTGAAGAATTTTAAGTAACAATACTAACAGCGCAAGAGATACGCCATAAAGTAATATGGTTTTTTTCATCTACAGAGATTGGCTGACTTTTGATGACAAATATAAAATGCTGCATTCCCATTTAAAACTTTCTATTCAAATATATTCTACTTTTGGATGTTATGATAAAGAAACTCCTTCCGATCCTGTTACTGGTTGTTGCTTGTAACTCAACTCCTGATTTGCCAGGTTCTAAAGCCTGTGTTGAAGCTTATCTTGATGCTTTGAAAATGGCGGATTTTGAAACAGCGGATCAATACTATTCCAATTCCTATGGCTTGTCAGGCTCTAAAGAAGACAGGCTCGGGAAAATGAAGAAACTTGATGAGGTATTAGGGGAGGTGGTTTCCTATCAGCTTACCGATAGCCTCGTGGAAGAAAGTTTTGGCGATCCAACAAAGGTTTTTCTTACTTATAAAGTGAGACATCGCAAAGTAAATACAGAGGAAAAATATACAGTAATGAAGGATGAAGGGAATTTCCGAATCATCAGCCAGACCGTTGTGAATAAATAGCCCTTTTTTAAGTTTTTAAATGATGATTCAGGCTTTTAAAAACAACAGCTTGAAAATCTGACTTTCCTGCTATGAAATGGTAGTAACTTCCTCTATCATTCATTACCTTTGCCGCCATTATGTTCGAAAATTTATCCGATAAACTCGACCGCGCCTTTAAACTGCTGAAAGGCCAGGGCAAAATCACTGAAATTAACATTGCGGAAACACTTAAAGAAGTACGCAAGGCATTGCTGGATGCCGATGTTAACTATAAGGTAGCTAAGCAGTTCACAGATACGGTAAAGGAAAAAGCCCTTGGTAGCAATGTTCTCATAGCCGTTTCCCCGGGGCAGTTGATGATTAAACTGGTACATGAAGAACTGACCCAGTTAATGGGTGGTCAAACCAGTGAATTGCATCTGAAAGGCAGCCCCACAGTCATTCTGATGAGTGGCTTACAGGGTTCTGGTAAAACAACTTTATCCGGAAAACTGGCCAATTTCCTAAAAACAAAAAAAGGCAAAAATGTATTGCTTGTAGCATGCGATGTCTATCGTCCCGCAGCAATTGACCAGTTAAAAGTGCTTGGAGAGCAAATAGGCGTTACGGTATATTCCGAGACGGATAATAAAAACCCGGTTCAAATAGCTACTAATGCCGTAAGAGAAGCAAAGGCAAACGGGCAGAATGTAGTCATCATTGATACCGCCGGACGTCTGGCTATTGATGCTGAAATGATGGATGAGATTGGCCGGGTAAGAGATGCTGTTAAGCCCGATGAAATCTTGTTTGTGGTGGATGCCATGACAGGTCAGGATGCGGTTAATACTGCAAAAGCTTTCAATGATAAACTTAACTTCGATGGTGTTGTACTTACCAAACTCGATGGTGATACCAGAGGTGGAGCAGCATTATCAATACGATCGGTTGTAAATAAGCCAATTAAATTTGTTGGTACCGGTGAAAAACTGGATGCATTAGATGTGTTCCATCCTTCCCGTATGTCGGACAGGATCCTTGGAATGGGAGATATTGTTTCTTTGGTTGAAAAGGCACAGGAACAATTTGATGAAAAGGAAGCGGCAGAACTTCAGAAGAAGATTGCAAAGAATAAATTCGATTTCAATGATTTTCTTTCCCAGCTTCAGCAAATCAAGAAGATGGGTAATATAAAAGATTTAATGGGCATGATACCCGGAATGGGGAAGATGATGAAGGATATTGACATTGATGATAATGCTTTCAAAGGAATAGAGGCAATCATTCAATCAATGACTTTGAAGGAAAGACAGAATCCGGAAATAATAAATGGAAGCCGGAGAAAAAGAATTGCAGATGGTAGTGGCACCAGTATTCAGGAGGTGAACCGTTTGATGAAGCAGTTTGAAGATATGCGAAAGATGATGAAGATGTTTACAACAGGCGGCGGCAAGAATCTGATGCGTAATATGCCCCAATTGAGAAGATAATTTATATATATAATAGAATAAAGTAACGTTACCGGATGAGCAACATTATTGACGGAAAAAAGATTGCCGGCGAAATAAAATCAGAATTAAAGAAGGAGGTTGATGCTATGTTAGCCGACGGTAAA
>JANOBN010000091.1:0-2587 GCA_031411675.1 Bacteroidota bacterium
CTGTTATAGCACGTAAAAAAGATGCTGCACAGAAAGACCTGGAATATCTTCCTGCAATTGTTGCTGCCGGTGGAGCTGCAAAGCCCATTACGCCTGATAGTAAGTTATCACTCCAGATTTATCACAAACTGAATACGAATGTTTACAGTTTTGAAAAAGAAAGTTTTGGAGATGCTCACTTCATCAAAAGCATCAGCGAATTATCAATGGTGGTAATTACCAACAGTAAGTTAACCGGAGTAACAAAAGATGTTATTGAACCGGTTGTATTGTTTGGAATGCCACAAAAATTAAGTGCGGCCTTATTGGCCAGCTTAAAAATTAATAAGTGCCTGATCACGCCGGTGGCATCCAACATGGACCACATACAGGTATTCAGGCAGGAGTTCCCTCAATCTGCTTATTTCTTAAATGAACAGATGAGTATGTTTTTGATCCGGTACAAAATTGAAATGACTTTTGCGCAGAGCTGTGTTAACCAATGCTTATGCGATTAATTATTTAACTACAAATCATTTTTAAAATGAAATCAATAAAAATCTTTTTACTGGCCGCCATCACACTGTTGTCAGTAAGTGCTATGGCGCAAAACAACTGGAAGGTAAAAGCAACGAACGGAAAACTTATTGAAGCTCCAAAGCTGTCGGTGATTACCACAACCAATGCAACAGCAACGCACGTTGATAGTATAGTTATTGCTGACAATACTGCCGGCATAATTACCATTGAAGGTGTGGGCGCTGTGCCAACAACGGGTAAGGCAATTACCGGGGTATTAGTTTATCGTTATTCCAAATCATCCGGAACGCTTACAATCGGCACCGTTACTTCAGTAGTTGCAGTTGTAGCAGATACGGAGGTAAGCGGAGGTACGTTTGCGCTGGCAGCAACAGCCTCCAATAATGCTCAACTGAAAGCAACCGGCAAAGCTTCCACAACTGTGCGATGGCGGTTCCTCGTTACGCAAACACCTAATTAAGCCACAAGGCTATTCACAAACGCTTAAATTTTTTTTATGAGCTATTCATCAACATACGGCTGTGGTGCCGACGAAGCGGTACATATATGCCACGATTGCCCAGGTGGGCGTATAAGCGAATTTGCCAGGGCTCGCAGGGGTGGGTTTATTAAACTTGCCTACCTGGCCACCATTGCAGCAGATCCTACTTTGTTGTCTTCCTGGACCAATGGTATTGAAGACGGAAGCATTATCATCCTTCCTGAAACAAGTGGAAGTTATGATCCGGGTGCACCAAAAGAATTGAAAGGTTTTGGCAACAGGAAAAAAAGCTATGGCCCACGTACCATGAAGCTGACACTGGTTGATCCTGATTATGCCGATAACTATCATTTTTATAATGAGATCAGTGATCGTGAAGACCTGGTACCATTCTTTGTTACAAGCAGCTTATTGCATTTGTTTGATACAGAGGCATCAATCACTGCAGCCGATCCGGTTGTGGATGATTTGGAGGAAGGGGTATTCTGGAATGTAGAGTGCGAAGTAACAAGTAAGAACCTGCCGAGTAAGCACAATGTTGCTAACATACTGGAGGTTTTTGTTTGTGAAACATTCTAATAAACCCAGGTTAATTTATCATTCAATATTGATATGCTGCGACACGTGTTTCAGCATATCAATTTTTTAATAACCAAAATAAGAATGAAAAAATTATTAACAGTTTCTGCATTCATTCTACTGTCAGTCTCAGTAAATGCACAGATAATATTCGGCTTAAATGCCGGTTATGATAAAACTGGTATTGCTGGTATAGAAGCAGGTTACCGAATCAAACATCATTCTATTTTCATTCAGGAATATGGCACAGCAAGTAAGAGAGCTGATCTGCCTTTGATAAAAGCATCCGTTAATTACGGATATGATTTCCATTCGTTTCAACCTTTCATCGGTTACGGAACTGAAGGATTGAATTACGGTCTGAATAAATATTTTAGGCATTATAAACTTACAACCGGTAGGCACGGAGACTTCACTTACATATCAGCAGGTTACAATAACCTGTCTTTACAGGATAAGTTTTTCACTAAGAATGATGCTGCCATTGTAGCCTTGCAGGTGGTTAGTGGTTTTTCAAATGGTTTGCATGAAGCCATTCAGGCCGGACATTGGGGAACTGGCAAATTTTGGGATTCCAAAATAAGTTGGAAAAATAAATACCGTGATTTTGACAATGGAGATATTAGGGCAAAGTTTGTTGGCAGTAAATCTGTGTTTGTAGGATTTACGGATGGATACCACCTAACCAATCTTATCAGCCACACGGCCAACATTGCAACATTTACAATTGCTCTGAACACAAAAGAGAAACTGAATTTTAAAACCATTTTAAAAAAGGCTTTAATAAGTGCAGCCGCAAACCGGGCTGCATATTATGTTAGTTATAATTTAATTTTTAAAAGCTGAAAATGACACAACAGAACAAAGCAACCACCTGGTTAAATGTAAACACAATCATAACAGGGTTATGTACTGCTGCGCTGATTTGGGTTGGTACTGGTCAGGTTAAAATGTACAACGCCATTTTATTACAGCCTGGCGTTGATGAACATCAAACAGCAGCTATAC
>JANOBN010000092.1:0-2633 GCA_031411675.1 Bacteroidota bacterium
GATTGGGGCATAAGGATCAGGCTTATTATATTTCACAATGGTACCCCAAGCCTGCAGTTTATGACAAATCAGGCTGGCATGCTATGTCATATCTTGATATTGGGGAATTTTATAGTGAGTACGGATCTTTTGAAGTCCATATAACGTTGCCTTCAAATTATGTGGTTTGTGCCACCGGAGAACTTCATAATAAGGAAGAGGAATCATGGCTGAATCTGAAGGCTTCTGTTACCAGCGGAGGTAATATTCCCGTGGGAACTAATGAATTTCCTACCTCTGAATTGAAAAATAAAACGTTAGTTTATAAGCAGTCAAATATTCATGATTTTGCCTGGTTTGCCGATAAGCGGTTCGTCGTACAAAAAGGATCTTTAATATTACCCGGTTCACATAGAAGAATTGATACATGGGCATTTTATTTACCCGCAAGTGCACGATTATGGGAACACTCTATAGATTACGTTAATCGTACAATAATAGATTATTCTAAATGGAATGGAGATTATATATACAGCAGCTGCTCCGTAGCTGAAGGTGCATTGGCAGTGAGTGATGGAATGGAGTATCCAATGGTGGCATTACTTAAAGCTAATGATACTTTAAGTTTGGCATCAACTATTATTCATGAAGTAGGTCACAATTGGTTTTATGGAATGCTCGGTAGTAATGAAAGAGAAAATCCCTGGATGGATGAAGGATTAAACTCTTTTAACCAACTCAGGTGTCAGGAAAACCTTTTTAAGAAGGCAGATAATTCATACATAAATGACCTTAGCTCTTTTGGAAAAACTGCCGGCAAATTATTTGGAATAGATGCAATGAGTTTTACCGATTTTTGGCATTTAGAATACATTGTACCAGCATCTACCGGTGATGATCAGCCGGCGATGTTACAGGCCCCCGATTATACCTGGCTTAATTATGGCACCATAGTTTACAGGAAAACGGCATTTGCATTTGATTATTTGCGTCATTATCTGGGAGATGATGTATTTGACGTTTGTATGAAAGAATATTTTCAAAAATGGAGTTTGAAGCATCCGCAGCCATCAGATTTGCGTAAAATATTTGACGAGAAATCAGGTAAAGATCTAAGTTGGTTTTTTGATGGCTTATTGAAAGGTACGGGATTGATAGATTATAAAATAGCGAAGATTAAAGCAGATGAAGCAAAAAGCAAAATAACGCTAAAGAACAAAGGCGATATCATCAGTCCGGTTTGGCTACATGGATTAAAAAATGATTCTGTAATTTCATCTGTGCTTATTGAAGGATTCAGTGGTAAAAAAGAAATTGAAACTTCTTGTACTGAATGCACTTCTTATAATATTGATTATTTAAGATATACTCCGGATGTAAATAGAAATAATAATAATATCCGTACAAAGGGTTTTCTTAAAAAGAGAGATCCGTTTTCGATAGGGTTGCTTCCAAAATTTAATCCCTCTAATGGAAACAGGTTATGCATTTTACCTTCTGTAGCATGGAATGAATATAATAAATGGATGCCAGGATTAACTTTTTATAATAAATCTGTTCCGGTAAAAAAGCTGGAGTTTGCTATAACAGCATTATATGGAACAGGTGATAATGAACCTGCAGGATTAGGCTCCGTAACTTATAATATATATCCTGAAACAGGCTTGATTGATCATATCGGAATTGGTGTTTCCGCTAAAAGATTTGCTTATGAAAATGGCAACACACGAATCAGTAAAGAACTGTTTGAAAAGGAAAAACTCCATTACAACAGAATAGAACCCGGTTTTGAATTTCGTTTCAGAGCGCGCAATGCACGATCTTCCATTCAGAATAAATTTTTTCTTTCCATGATAAATGTGAATGAGCAATATATTACCATTAAAAGAAGGATTACTGCAGAAAATTATAATGTTACCGGTGTTGAAAATAACATGCGAACAACTTTCAGAGGAGTTTTTGCACATACCAATAATCGTATTCTTGATCCATATAGTTTGTTTCTTAATATGGAGGGGAATGACGGGTATCAAAAGTTTTCGCTGACTACGAATTATTTGTTTAAGTATGCGAATAATAAGAAGGGTGTTAGCACCCGTTTTTTTGCAGGATACCAACATTATGATAAAGCATCAGAGGCATATCCATTTTTTCTGAGCGGGTGGAGTGGGGCGCAGGATTTCTGGTATGATGAATTGTATTTTGGAAGAAGTGAAAGAACAGGTTTTTCTTCTCAACAAATGTCTGTACGCGATGGTGGTTTTAAATCAAACATTCCCTATTCATCATCTGCTGACTGGTTAGTTTCCGGTAATATAAATGTGGATTTTCCGGGTGGTTTGCCAATCAGTTTCTTTCTTGATGCAGGTACATTTAAGGATGCAAAAGATATTCTATCCATTTATGATGTAAAAGGAAACCTGATCTATGATGGCGGAATTTGTATTTCCGTATTATTTGCTAAAGTATATTTTCCGGTTTTTCGTTCTGCTGATATTAAAGCATATCAAAGTGGTGATTTTGGTATTGATAAAATACCTTTTAAAGAGCAAATCCGTTTTGAGATTAACCTGAATGAGATTAATCCTTTCTATATTCGTAACCAGCTTTTAAAACTATGACATTACAACCGGGTAAAAAGGTTTATTTTATTT
>JANOBN010000093.1:0-2445 GCA_031411675.1 Bacteroidota bacterium
CGGCGAAGAGCAGTGCAGCGGTCATGCAGCCAGCGCCTCGGCGGCGTTGGCGAACCACATGGCCTTGCTGACCTGCATGGCGGCCACGGTGAAGGCGCCGGCGTTCGGGTACTGGTGGCGCAGCGTGTAGAACACGAGGCCGGGTACGTCGCGCGGCAGGTTGCTGCGGATCTCGGCGTCGAGCGCCTTGCTCACGTCGCGAAGGTCGAAGAAGACCCAGTGGCCGCCGTCGACCTGCAGGGCGCGCAGGAACGTGTCGGCCTCGGCGTTGCCGTTGACGCTGACCAGGTGCAGCGCCACGGTGCTGCCGTTGCGCCACATCACTTCGAAGCGGCGCGGCATGACCTGCCAAGCGTCTCGCGCGTGGATGATGCGGGCGTCTGCACTGATGCTCATGGCTTCGCTCCGGGCACGAGGCAAAGCACATCGTCATCGCCGGGCTCGGGCGTCCAGCCCTTATCCACGAGCCACGCGTGAACCTCTTCTTCGTCGCGTACGCGGCAGCCGAGGCTCAGGCCCATGCGCCACATCTCACTCACCTGGACCGCTTCACGGCCAGCGATATACATGGCGCAGAACGCATCGAGCGTGTCACGCTTGCCGCTGGTATGCGGTTCAACGTCTTCTGTGGTAACCAGCCCGATCACGTCGTTCGTGTGTGCCACCAACTTGACCGCGTGCTTCATCAAGTCGTTGAAGTCGTAGTCCTCGCCGGGCTTGGCGCCGATCTGGATGAACGCGTTCTCGACGTTCCCGGCGAGTGTTGCCAGACGGTCGGTGAGACACCGCTGATCCGTGCGCTCGTACTGGCGCGTCAATCGTGTTTGATGTTTGGTCATGCTTGCTCCTGGTCGGGTTGCAGCTCGGGCAGCCAGCTGGGCGCGTCTGCTGCGGGAACGAGGCTGATGTGGTCGCAGCGGCGGGTGCGCAGCGTGCGGGCCTGGGCGTCGAAGTCGAGCCCGCGGTAGAGCACGAGCACCAGGCTGCCAGTTGCCATCTGCGCGGCGCGGGCCTGCAGGGCGACCATGTCGCCGTGGTGTTCGGTGTAGACGCACACGAAGGGCAGGCCTTCGACACCACGGTGCCGCGGCTGCACGATCTGCACGACCAGGTGGGCGTGTTCGCCGTCGGGCGTGATGCGCACTTCGGCGTGGCGCTGCAGCTGGCCGATCATGCTGCTGCGGATCTCGGGCAGCAGCGGCGCTTCGGGGATGCCGGCGAGCATGGGCTGCACGGGTGCCTGAACGTCGCGCACGCGGTGGGTGGTGGCGGCCGCGCTCATGCGCCCACCCAACGGCCAAGCTGGATCAGCAGCGCGACCGCGATGCCGCCGAGCACCGCGCCGCACCACATGCCCATGTGGGCGCCGCGCATGAAGGCGGCTTGCACGAATTCGTCTTGCAGCTCTTCGTCGGCGTCGACGGGGTCGAAGCTGGCGGCGTTCATGCGCACGCTCCAGAAGCGGCGCACGTTGGCGGCCGCGGGGTGGGCGTGTCGGGCGTAGCGGCTGCGTCGTCACTGCCGCCGCAGCCCACCAGAAGCGCGCTGATGGCGACTGTTGCGACGAAGGCGATGGCAATGACCGCCGAGGTGAGCCAGGGGCGTTCGGTTTCGACATCGAACATCTCGGGCACGTTGATCGGGTGGCTGCGCGGCATGCCGGCGGCGCAGTTGCAAGGGCTGCGGCCTTGATCGCAGGCGCCTGCGCAGCCGAGCCAGGCGGAATCGGCGGGGCGTGCGGCGCTCATGCCAGCTCTCCGAAGCAGGTGGGCAGACCGCGCAGCTCGCCGGCTTGCATGGCCTCTTCGATGGCCTTGCGCTCGCGCTGCTGGGCGGCAGTGAGGTGGGGCAGCACCCAGGTCTTGGTGAGCAGCACGGGCGCGCCGGTGACAAGCGGGAAGGTGCTCATGCGCTCGCTGAGGTCAGCGCGCACGCGGTCGGCCGGGCTCACGCGCTCACCTCTTCGGCTTGTGCGGCTCCGATGGAAAGGATTGAAGAATTGACCGGCAATCTGCGGACGGCACGCACTCGGCCTTCGTACTTCTTGACGTAGCCGTCCTGGAGGCCGTCGTAGAAGTACTGGACGAAGGCGGTGTCGGCCGAGTACTGCGTGCTGGTCCAGTGCCAGTACGGTTCGAACAGCTCGCCGACGTTGCCGAAGAGCACGGAGCTTTCGTAGCGGGTGGGCAGGTCGAAGTCGGCGTGGCCGTCGGCGCTGACGGTCTTGGCCCAGGCCATGCCGGCCTTCCAGCTCAGTCGCTCGGCCGGCTTGGCTTCGGCCAGGATCAGGTGGTGGTCGGGCTGGCCGTCACGGCCGCGGCACAGGCCGGCGTAGGTGCCGCCCTGCTCGGGCCAGGGGTGGCCGATGGGGGGGACTTTGAGGGATGTCTGCACTCTTCGCTCCTTTGGCGGGTTAGGGGTGGGCGCCCGTTTCGGCTCTACGAT
>JANOBN010000094.1:0-1799 GCA_031411675.1 Bacteroidota bacterium
TAGAGGAAGAAAAAGCAGAAAAAGTCAAACAGCTTTTTCAATTTCCCGCAAGCACTTACTGGAATCAACATTTCGTTTTTGACAGAGAATCTGCATACACTGAAAAAAAATTAGGTTCTGCGGCTGCTGAAAGCATCCTTATTAATGCAGTTGTTCCTTTTCTTTTTCATTTTGGTAAATCAAAGGGAAAGGAACAAGCTTGCAGTCGTGCAATACAATGGCTGGAGAACTGTCTTCCGGAAAACAATACAATTATCAGAAACTGGCAGAAAGAAGGCGTTTTAGCCACGTCTGCATATGATACTCAGGCATTAATTGAGTTAAAAAATGAATTTTGTTTAAAGAAAAATTGTTTAAATTGCGTTATTGGTGTAAAATTGCTGCAGCAAAAGCAAAATGATAGTAGATAAAATCAAAACCTGGTTTGAAAGACAAGCCTTCGGAGTCTGCGAATGGTGGGGGGAATGGATGAATATCAAATCATCTAATATCAGGTTGTTTTTTATATATACTTCCTTTTTGACAGTTGGTTCTCCTATTATTTTATACCTGGTAATGGCATTTTGGATGAAAATGGGCAAGATGGTTCACCGAAAAGGACGGGGTAGCGTTTGGGATCTTTAAACATTTTAAGGACTTCGGATATCGGCTTTTTCATTTTGTAGAAAAATTTAGTTATCCGGCAAGTAGTCTAACGCTTCATTTCATTATTTTTAACCGGATTAAACTATGCGACTACCTACTTCTTATCATTTTCTTAAGCGATTATATATTGCATTAGGTCTCATCCTGTTCAATATGCTCTTTGGTTTTGTTGGTTTTATTGTGATAGAAAGCCAATCGTTCGGAGAAGCAGTTTATTCTACCATCATTATCCTTTCCACCGTTGGCTTAGGGCTTACGCGCGAACTTTCCGATTCAGGACGATGGTTTGTTGTAGTATTTATTTTGATAAGCATTGGTATATTTGCCTATGCGGTATCAGTTGTTACTTCCTATATTATGGAAGGCGAATTGCAAACATATTTTAAAGCAAGAAAGGTGAAAAAAGAAATTGATAAGCTGAGCGGGCACGTAATTGTATGCGGATTCGGGCGAAATGGAAAACAATCATCAGAACAGCTAAAGTCGCATGGACAAAGCTTTGTGGTAATTGAAAGTAACCCTTCAATAATTGTTGAAATTCGTGATCATTTTAAGGAAGTGTTGTTTATTGAAGGCAATGCAACCCATGATGAGACACTTGAGCAAGCAGGAATAGTAAAGGCAAAAGCCCTGATCACCACATTGCCAAATGATGCGGAAAATGTTTTTGTTGTTTTAACGGCACGGGAACTTAATCCTAAGTTGAAGATTATCAGTCGTGCATCAGAAGACAGCAGTGACAGTAAACTTAAACGTGCAGGCGCAAATAATGTAATTATGCCTGACAAAATTGGAGGCACACATATGGCATCTCTGGTTACGCGCCCTGATGTTCTGGAGTTTCTGGATTACATTACGGGCAGAATTAATATCAGACTGGAAGAAATATTATATAATAACCTGAGCGATCGTTTAAAAGGTAAAACCATTCGTGAACTGGAAATACGAAATAAAACAGGTGCAAATATTATTGGATTTAAAACGGGAGATGGAGAATACGTTATCAATCCTGCACCTGATACTATAATGAAACCTGATGCAAAGCTGTTCGTTTTAGGTACACAGGAACAAGTAACCAGCCTGCTTCAAATTCTTTCTTCCTAATTATATATATAAATGAAATTATTAATAAATAATGCATTAACCATAAATCT
>JANOBN010000095.1:0-2323 GCA_031411675.1 Bacteroidota bacterium
GATGATAGCGTTAGCCGCCCGTAATTCCGGCAAGAGAGTAATTTATACGGAACATGGTAACTTCGGCTTTGGGAAAAAAAAGAAAAAGTCAGATGTAATTGTGAATCTTTTACTAAAAATATTTCTAAATAACTCAGTTGACACTCTACTTTTTAATTCCGGTTTTACTCAATCAATTGCCCGCAACAGGTATGGGCTTGCTAAGGTGAAACAAAAAGTTGTTTATAATGGTATTCCAATGCATGAAAAGGAGAACCGGCTACCTCCTGTTGATCTGAAAAAACTTACTGCTAACTACTTCACCATAGGAACTGTTGCAAGAATGGCAGGAGTAAAACGAATTGACCGATTATTGCACGCTTATGCGGTTTTTTCTAAAAATAAAGCATGCAGATTAATATTGATTGGCGACGGTCCTTTAATGAAGGAGATGCAACAGCTTGCAGTTACACTCGGCATTGAAGGAACAACGATATTTGCAGGATACAGGCAAGACGCCAGGGAATGTTTGAAGTTGATGCAGGTATGTGCATTAACCTCACAACAGGAAGCATTCGGATTATTTGCCGTGGAAGCGTGGGAAGCAGGCAAGCCGGTAATTGTTTTCAAAGATGCAGGCGGATTGGCAGAACTGGTGGAGCAAATGGATATGAATGACATTGCTGAAGATGAAGAGCAGTTTGTTAAGAGATTGGACTATTACTATGAGCATAGCGATTTGTTAAACGATGAGCAGAAGAAAAAACAGAGAACTGACTTTGCACATAGATTCAGTATAGAAAAAATGCAAAAAGAAATATACTCAGTTTACAAGGGATAATATGTGTGGCATAAACGGTATATATAATTTTTCGGGTCAGCATGTAACTGATATTCCTGCACTTATCCAAGGCATGAATTCAAGTATCGTGCATCGTGGGCCGGATGATTCCGGTGAGTGGAATACGGAAGATCGGAAGCTTTTTCTGGGGCACAGAAGATTAAGTATTATTGATCTTAGTGCCGGCGGTCATCAACCAATGATTGATACTAAATCAAATGCTATTGTATTTAACGGTGAAATCTACAACTATAAGGAATTAAAAAAAACACTTCCTGATATTTCCTATAAAAGCGAAAGTGATACAGAAGTACTTCTGCATCTGCTGAATACCAAAGGCATGAATGGCCTTACAGAATTAAACGGAATGTATGCCTTTGCATGGTGGCAGCAAAATGAACAAAAGTTGTATCTGGTACGTGACAGGCTTGGTAAAAAACCATTGTATTATACAGTTCAAAACGGGATACTTGCTTTCAGCTCCGAAATCAGAGCCTTGCTCACATTGCCATGGGTAGTTGCACAACCAGATGATGAGGCGCTATATCACTTTCTCACTTTTAACCAGGTTGCAGCACCAAAAACATTATTTCATAATATATATAAGTTGGCACCGGCATCTTATCTCGTTGCTGATAAAAACGGCATTGTAGAAAAATCTGTTTTCTGGGATATAGAATACACTGAGCCGGCCGAAAAAACAGAAGCGGATATTTGTGCTCGTTTACATAAAGAATTATCAGAAGCAGTTGCCAGAAGAATGGTAGCAGATGTTCCAGTTGGCGCATTTTTGAGTGGCGGTGTTGATTCCAGTGCGATTGTGGCTTACATGAATCAACTTGGATTTAATAAAATAAAAACATACTCTATTGGTTTTAGCAATCAGCCGGATTATACAGAGCTGAAATATGCAGAAAATATTGCAAAAAAATATCAGACAGAGCATTTTGAAAAAATAGTTGAGCCCAATGATTTAAAAGAATTATTACCGGAAATGGCTACTGTATTTGATGAACCACTGGCTGATGCTACCGCAATACCAATCTGGTTTATTTCAAAACTTGCGCGCGAAAATGGAACTATTGTAGTACAAACAGGTGATGGGAGTGATGAATTATTCTGTGGTTACCGAAATTGGTTACGTTATGCAAAGCTTTATCCCTGGTTTCATCTTTATCAAAAATTTCCAGGCTGGATTAAACAAGGAATATCGCAAATTGCCGGTGCAAAGGATGCATCTTCTGCAGCAAGTGAAATAATGCAAAGGGCAGTACGAAATGAAGAATTTTTCTGGGGTGGTGCTAAGGCCTTCAAAGAAAGCACCAAGCATAATTTCCTGACAAAGGAATGGCAGAAGAAAATGCAGGATGTACACTCCTACTCTGTGATTAGTAATGTGAAAGAAGCATTCGATAAGCATAAAAGCCTGCATCATCTGAATGACATTGACTGGATGTGTTATTTGGGAGTGAAACAACAAGTCCCGGAACGCTACCTGCATCG
>JANOBN010000096.1:0-6599 GCA_031411675.1 Bacteroidota bacterium
CTATCTAAACTCCTGTACTGAATCGCCTCAGCAAGATGTTCCGTTTTGATATCACTACTTCCTGATAAATCGGCAATGGTGCGCGCTACTTTTAATATTCTGTCATAAGCCCTTGCAGATAATCCCAATCTTTCCATCGCTGTTTTCAACAATTGATTTCCGGCATCGCCAATTCTGCAAATGGTTCTTAATTGTTTGGACGTCATTTGTGCATTGCAATGGATATCCTCATCCAATGCATAACGATCTTCTTGTATCATTCTGGCCTTTATTACCCGTTGTCTGATGTCTTCACTCTTTTCGCTGATTCTTTCTTTGGTAAGTTCTGAAAATGGAACCGGCGTTACTTCTACATGTAAATCAATTCTGTCTAATAATGGTCCGGATATTTTACTCAGGTATTTTTGCACTATTCCCGGACCACATACACAAGCCTTATCTGGATGATTGTAAAAGCCGCATGGGCATGGATTCATTGAGGAAACCAACATAAAGGAGGAAGGATATTCCACAGAAAACCGGGCACGTGAAATTGTAATTTTCCGTTCTTCTAATGGTTGACGCATGACTTCCAAAACCGTGCGTTTAAATTCCGGTAATTCATCTAAAAATAATACACCATTGTGTGCCAATGAAATTTCTCCGGGTTGCGGACTTCCTCCACCACCCACTAAAGCAACATCACTGATAGTATGATGCGGAGAGCGAAACGGACGAACTGTAATTAGTCCGTTATTCTTACCTAATTTACCTGCTACAGAATGTATTTTTGTGGTTTCTAATGCTTCAATTAATGTAAGCGGAGGCAGTATGGTTGGAAGTCGTTTTGCCAGCATCGTCTTACCGGCTCCCGGCGGACCAATTAATATTACATTATGACCACCGGCAGCAGCGATTTCCAATGCACGTTTAATATTCTCTTGTCCTTTTACTTCACTAAAATCAAATTCACTTTGTGATTGCTTAGCGTAAAATTCTTCGCGGGTATTTACAATCATGGGTGTTAAAGTTCCTTCACCGGTAAAAAAATCAATAACTTGTTTAATAGAATCTACACCATAAACAGGAAGGTCACTTACAATTGCAGCTTCTTCTGCATTTTGTGAGGGTAAAATAAATCCTTTAAATCCCTGACTGCGTGCTTCAATGGCAATGGGTAAAGCTCCTTTGATGGGCTGAAGACTTCCATCCAAAGAAAGCTCGCCCATAATTAAATATTGTTCAATGTCAGGAAGAATAATTTGCTCACTTGCCGCCAATATCCCCAATGCAATCGGGAGATCATAACTTGACCCTTCCTTTCTGATATCAGCCGGTGCCAAATTTACTATCACCTTTCTTCCTGGCATACGAAAGCCGATATTTCTTAATGCCGCTTCACATCGTTGTTGCGCTTCCTTCACAGCATTATCGGGTAATCCTACCAGAAAGAATTTTTGTCCGGGACCTACATTTACCTCTACCGTTATTGTGGTAGCATTAACGCCATACACGGCGCTGCCATACGTTTTTATCAGCATAATTTTAAGTTAGTGCTGCAAAGGTAAAGTATAGATTATATATATACGTTTCAATTATTTAAGACGTTTATACATTTCCAAATTGTTCTATAATTTACTATCATCTTACGTAATTTATTAATAAATATCAATAACATCTTCGTCGCGAATAAACCCATTGTCCATGCCAAAATCATTCTAAACTAAAATACTTCAATTCGTCTGCATTAATATTCAAAAAACTTAAAAAAATACCCTATTTCCCAGTTCACCGTAATTCACTTACTTTGCAAAATGAGCGCTAAAGCTTCCTTTACTGTTGATATAGATTTGTCTCTTGCAAAGTTGCTTGCCTTTATTTCCAATAATGAGCATTATTTGCTGCTGAATAATAGTTATACTGTTGCTTCGGAAAAGAAATTCGATTATCTGATTGGAATAGGTCGATTAGCATATCTTACTGTTTTTTCAGTTGATGAAGTAAATGCTTTTATTGCAACTGCTGCGAAAAACAAGCAAACTGTATTTGTACACCTTACTTATCCACTAAAAAATAAATTCGAAAAACTTACCGATCGTTATACTGATATTTATGCATGGCCGGAAGTGCATTTTTTTGTTGCAGAAGCGGAGATTGTTATTAATAATAAAGAAGTAAAGATTCAATCCAATAATGGCATAAATCCGGAAGAAATAAAAGAAGCCATACTGAAAACAAAAGTACCTTCCGAAGCCACTGGACTTAATGAGGTAAATTGCCTTCCTTCTTTAAACAGAAATGAATATATTGATAAACTGGAAGTAGTATTAAAACACATTCAGCGCGGTGATATTTACGAGATGAATTTCTGTTTTCCATTTACGGGCAATGGTGCGATTGATCCTGTTAGAACTTACGATCAACTTACCCGGAATTCACCGGCACCCTTTTCCTGTCTTTACAGAATGAAACACAATTATTTAATCTGTAGTTCTCCAGAGAGGTTTATCAGCAAAACAGGTTCTACAATAATTTCTCAGCCGATTAAAGGAACGATAAAAAGAGGCAGTAATGAAGAGGAAGATGAAATCCTGAAAAACAGTTTGCGTAACAGCGAAAAGGAGCAATCAGAAAATGTGATGATTGTTGATCTGGTTAGAAATGATTTATCGAGAATTGCAAAAAGAGGGAGTGTAAATGTAGATGAACTGTTTGGTATTTATACTTTCCCTGCAGTTCATCAAATGATTTCTACGGTATCAGCAGAAGTGAGAATGGATGTTACTTTTTCCGATATTTTAGAGGCACTATTCCCTATGGGATCAATGACCGGTGCACCGAAAATAAGAGCGATGCAGATAATTAATGAACAGGAAGAATTTAACAGAGGTCTTTATTCAGGATCTGTCGGATACATAACATCTGATGGAAATTTTGATTTGAATGTAGTCATCCGCAGTATTATTTATAATGAGAAATTTAAAAAAATAAGTATTCCTGTTGGCAGTGCAATTACTGCAGTGAGTGATGCCGGTAAAGAATATGAGGAATGTCTGTTGAAAGCAAAAGCATTACTTTCGGTGATTGGTAGTGCATCCACTCAAAAGGAAATCAATCAGCCATGAATCTGTTAAAAAAATTTCAGACTACTTTAAATAAACTGGCTCCGGAAGAGGCTACGTTCCTGCTTGCAGTGAGCGGTGGTATGGACTCTTGCGTTATGGCGGAATTGTTTCACCGATCCGGTAAGAAATGCATTATTGCACATTGCAATTATCAACTCCGTGACGAAGATTCCAATCTGGATGCCGCGCATGTGCAACAGCTTGCCAATAAACTGGGATATCCTGTTTATATAAATACTTTTGAAACAGAACACTACGCTACTGCTCATCATCTTTCCATACAAATGGCTGCACGTAAGTTGCGGTACGACTGGTTTAAGGAATTGCAAATAGATTATAAATGTAAATACATTGTTACTGCACATCATTCCGGTGATCAGGCAGAAACGATGTTGCTGAATTTAGCTAAAGGTAGAAGTGTACAAGCGCTGGCAGGAATTCCCGCTGTAAATAATTCTGTTATTCGTCCGTTGCTGGAATTTACTAAGGAAGAAATGTTGCAATTCGCAAAACAAAACAACATCACCTGGAGAGAAGACATCAGCAACATCAGTGATGACTATGAAAGAAATTATATACGTCATATTGTTATTCCGCGTTTGCAGGAAGTAAATCCCGGACTTTTTTCATCAATGCAACAAAGCAGTAATCTTTTAAAAGAAGCTGCTGCATTTATCGGTGATTCCTTTGAAAGCTGGAAACAAAAATATTGCAGGGAAGAAAATGACAGTTTATTTCTTGATAATTTGGAGGCATTAAAGGAACATTCACTGCTTCAGAATTATATATTTCTTTTACTACAACCCTATTCATTCACGCCTCCGGTTATCCGTCAGATTGCTGCTCATCTGGATGCGCAATCAGGCGTAACGTATCATTCGCATACCCATCATTTAACCTTCGACCGTAACAGTTTTTGGGTACTTCCATCCGGGGAAAAGGCGGAAAAAGAATATGCTATTGAAGGATCAGGGGTAACCGGTAACGATGATTTTATCATTTCCATAGAAGAAACCACTACACCCGACTTCCATCTGCCACCCAATATTGCCTTTGTGGATGCTGAAAAAGTCAAGTTTCCCCTTGTAATGCGGCACTGGAAACAGGGCGATTCCTTTGTTCCTCTTGGAATGAAAAACCATAAAAAACTCAGTGATTTCTTTATTGACAGCAAAGTGCCTTTACCTCTGAAAAGTCGTATATGGCTGTTAACCAGCAATGACGAAATCGTCTGGATTGCCGGTTACCGTTTAGACCAGCGATTTGCCCTCTCGGGTACTTCAATAACCATTTTAAAAATTACTTTTGCAGTTCCTTAATTATGGAACAAAAAATACTTTTTGAAGAGAAGCAATATCTGGGTTTTAACACCTATTCCATTTCCCGAAGAATGGTACTGGCTATCTTTTGCTTTGTGGCCTACTATTACACGGAGGATAGGGAGAAAAATGCCGATCTGTTATTTCTTGTAGGGATTTCTATCCTTGTTATTTCTGTGCTTTTATTATTTGTGAAATATCTTCATATTAAAGTGATTGAAGGGTCTGTACTTATTTCCGGAATGTGGAGTACGCGTCTGGTAAAAATTGATTTGCCAAGTATTGAAAAAGCAGATAAGACCGTTTATAGTAATTATCATTTAAACAATCCCACATTCAATGTGCATGTAGCTAAAACAATTAAGTTTTATGCCGGCGGAAAAGATGCCATTCGTTTAACTGATAAAGATGGCTTAACCTATCTTATCGGCACTACTAAAGCTGATGAATTTCTGCGTGTGGTAACTTCCTTATTAAATAAAAATTAAAAGAATAATATATATTATGAGTAAAGGTCCCGTATCACAATTTATTGAAAAACATTATCTGCACTTTAATGCCGCTGCATTAGTGGATGCTGCAAAAGGTTATGAAATGCATATGCAAGCCGGAGGTAAGATGATGATAACACTTGCAGGTGCAATGAGTACTGCAGAACTTGGAATCAGTCTGGCAGAAATGATCCGTAATGATCAGGTGCACATTATCTCTTGTACAGGAGCCAATCTGGAGGAAGATATTATGAATCTGGTAGCGCATAATTCCTACAAGCGTGTACCACATTATCGCGATCTTTCTCCACAGGATGAATGGGATTTGCTGGAGAATCATTACAACAGAGTAACCGACACTTGTATTCCTGAAGAAGAAGCATTCCGTCGTTTACAAAAACATATATATAAAGTGTGGAAGGATGCCGACTCAAAAGGTGAGCGTTATTTCCCTCATGAATTCATGTATAAAATGTTGCTGAGCGGTGACTTGAAACAGTATTATGAAATTGATCCGAAGAATAGCTGGATGCTGGCTGCTGCCGAGAAAAATTTACCGATAGTTGTTCCGGGTTGGGAAGATTCTACTATGGGAAACATTTTTGCGTCCTATATCATCAAGAATGAATTCAAAGCTTCTACAATGAAAAGTGGGATTGAATATATGGTTTGGCTGAGTGACTGGTATCGTAATAACTCCTCCGGAAAAGGTGTTGGCTTCTTCCAGGTGGGTGGTGGTATTGCAGGTGATTTCCCGATTTGTGTGGTGCCAATGATGTATCAGGACCTGGAATGGCATGATGTTCCGTTCTGGAGTTATTTCTGTCAGATCAGTGATTCTACAACAAGTTATGGTTCTTATTCCGGTGCTGTGCCTAATGAAAAAATTACCTGGGGAAAACTGGATGTAAAAACACCAAAGTTTATTATTGAAAGTGATGCAAGCATTGTTGCGCCGCTGGTGTTTGCTTGGATATTGGGTTGGTAAGAATATATAAAGTGAATTACAAAAGCCTGTTTGATAAGCTAAATGAATATAAAGTCCGCTACGTAATCTGCGGCGGACTTGCAGTGAATCTTCATGGTATTCCGCGAATGACCGCTGACATTGACATTATCATTGATTTGCAAAGAGAAAACATTGAAAAATTCATGTGCGCTGTTGAGGAGATCAAATACACCTTATCACTACCCATAAAAAAAGAAGAACTTTGGGAAGAAGCAAAAAGAAAAACATTAATAAAAGACAAAAATCTGATTGCGCTTTCCTTTTATAATTTTGATAACAATACAGTTGCATTAGACGTAATAATTGATTTCCCAATAGCGTTTGATCAATTATGGGCCAGAAAGATCATTAGGAAAAGTGGCATTTCAGATATTAACGTCGTGAGCATCGATGATTTAATATTACTGAAAGAATACAGCAATAGAATACAAGATCAGCAGGATGTCCTGTTTCTATCGAAAATAAAAAGTGGAAAAACCGAAAGCTAATAAGGGATTTTATTATGAAGTAACGGATGAACAAATCCGGATGCATCAAAGTCGTACCGTAGATCAGATCTTCGAATGGCTGGAATCTGCAAATCAGTTTCTGAATGAATTTATGACGCCGGAAGAAAAAGAAAGAATGCATAAAATAAGAAAGGGAGAATATTAGCTTTCGGTTTTTCCACTTTTTA
>JANOBN010000097.1:0-2518 GCA_031411675.1 Bacteroidota bacterium
AAAAAAGTATGGTTGCCCTGGCGCGTGTTTGTAATGCCCGGTGTAACATTGGGCGATGAATGTGTGATTGGCGCCAATTCGTTAATTACAACTGACATTCCGGCAAACTCATTAGCAGCAGGTAATCCGGCAAAAGTATTACGGGAGAATTTCCCAAAACGTCCGGATGAAAATGCTAAAGAAAATATGATAGCCGGAATGTTTAAAGACTTCTTTGAATATCTGGAATATTGTGGTTTCACCATTCAGAAAACCGATTCTGCCAATGGATTTAAAGCAACTATTACAGGCAATAACATAACAGGAACCTTAATTTATATTGCCGATAGTAGCATCCCTGAAAAACCTTCTATGGAATGTGCTGTTGTTTATACTAATGCAGATGCGTCTGCTTTAAAGAATTTACATGCAAAAGGTTTTCAAACGGTGGTGTCATTAAATACAAATCAACGGATTGGCACCGGTGATACAGGAGAAGAAATTATCGGATTTTTCAGCAGATATGGTGTACGTTTCAGCAGACTTGACTAACCGGGTTAACAGAAAATGAAACACACTTTATTTTATCTTGGACATCCTGCCCATTTTCATTTGTATAAGAATGTCATATTATCATTACCGGAAAATAACTTTACCGTTGTAATTAAATCAAAGGATGTACTTGAAAAACTTCTGAAGGAGCATAATATTAAATATATAAATGTTGATACAGTTTCTGCCTCGAAGAAAGAGAAATCGAAATTCAGTATTTTATCAGCATTTGCAGGCAGAATGTGGAAACTGGCAGGCATCATCAGAAAAAATAAAGTAAAAATACTTGCAGGCAGCGCTGCTGAATTAGGCGTACTTGGAAAACTACTAAACATCCCTTCCTGCATTTTCTTTGAGGATGACTTTGAAAAGGTTGCACCATTTGCTCGCATTGCAGGACCTACAGCAACCTATTTGATTTGTCCCGATTGCTGCAGTGCATGGAAATGGAACTATAAAAAAACGGGCTATAACAGTTATCATGAACTGGCATACCTTCATCCCGATCATTTTACACCTGATGCATCTAAAGTAGCTTCCCTTTTTGATCTGACTAAAAGAAATTTTATTCTTCGTTTTTCCGAGCTGGGTGCATACCATGATGTTGGTAAAACAGGTATTACCGATGAACTGGCACTTGAACTCATTGCATTGTTAAAGCCTTTCGGAAATATATATATAACATCAGAACGTCCTCTCGATCCTAAATTCGAACAATACCGGATTGCCATAAAAGCGTCAGATATACATCATGCTTTGTATTATGCTGATATGTTTATAGGTGATAGTCAGACCATGACTGCAGAAGCAGCGGTATTAGGTACACCTGCAGTTCGGTTTAATGATTTTGTAGGAGAATTGGGTTATCTGGAAGATCTGGAACATACTTATGGATTAACCTATGGCATTCGCACAGAAAATGCATCACAGTTGCCTTTGAAAATAAAAGAGCTTTTAGAAATCCCGGATCTTAAAAAAGAGTGGGGAAAACGCAGAGCGAAAATGCTAAGTGAGAAATGTAACTTTGCACTTTGGATGCAACAGTTTCTGGAAAGACTATAAGCAAGATTGACGCTTTTATTTTTAAAATGAGAAGGTGTTTAACCTGACTAAAAGAATAAATCTTACTTTCGCATCACATTAATATTTCAGTGAAACACCGCATTTCAAAAAGCTCCTACATTCGTGGATTACAATGCCTTAAATCATTGTATCTCTACAAGTATTATTTCAAGGACAGAGACCCTCTTCCAGAAGAAAGGCGCATACGATTTCAGGCCGGGCATCAGGTGGGTAACCGGGCAAGATCATTATTTCCCGGTGGAATTGATTTAACACCTCCACATGTAAGTAAGTATCCTGCAATGGTTAAATATACCTCGGAACTGATTTCAAATAATCAACCTGTAATGTATGAGCCTGCTTTTATATATGATGAGGTACTGGCTGCCCTTGATATAATTGTTTACAATAACGGATGGAATGCTTACGAGGTTAAAAGTTCCGAACAAATCAGTGAAACCTACATGCAGGATGCTGCTTTACAATATTACATCATCACAAAAAGTGGAGTTGAATTAAACGATTTCAGCATTATTCATCTTAAAAAAAATCATAAAGAAATTACAGGAAAAGAAAGTAATGAAGATTTATTTCAGATCACCTCATTATTGCAGCATTGTATAGATAAAATCCAATTTGTTGAACAAAGAATTCAAGAAATAAAAAAAGTATTGTCATCTCCCGGTATCCCCCGGATTGAAATGGGTGAACATTGCACTAAGCCATATGATTGCGATTTCCAGGGATTTTGCAAAAGGCAAAAATCATTGATTACAGGCGGACAATTCAAAGCAATGGACATGTAATGTTACGTAAACTCTCTGTACTTTATATTTTCTGGTTGATATTCTTTTTGTTTTTCAGAATATTATTTCTCTTTTACCTGCAGTCATCAGGTTCGGAAGTGCAATTTATAGATTTTCTG
>JANOBN010000098.1:0-1817 GCA_031411675.1 Bacteroidota bacterium
CAAGGGGATTATATTGCAGCAAGCGGCAATACAGGAGGATCGCAAGGCCCACACACCCATTTTGAAATTAGGGATACTAAATCGGATAAGTGCTTAAACGGATTGATGTTTGGATTACCGATACCCGATTATATAGCACCAGAAATAATAAGACTAGCTGTGTATGATAGAACCAAGAGTACGTATGATCAATCACCGAGAATATATTCACTAAAAAAAACAAATGGCGCTTATTCTGTGTTAGGAGGAAAAATTATAGCTGCCTCTAGCAAAGTTAGTTTTGCATTAACTATGCAAGATAAAACAAACGGATCAAGCAATCCCAATGGGGTATATGCAGCTGCAGTATATGATAACGAAAGGCAAATAAGCCGATTTGAAATAGACAGTATAAGCTATACGGAAACTCGATACTTTAATGCACATATAGATTTCAAGCTTAGAAGCAATGGGGGCTCATGGCTGCAACATTTATCTCCACTACCAGGGTACGAAAATTATATTTACAAAACAGATGAAAATAAAGGAGTGATTTCCATATCAGATAGCGAAACACATGCAATTAAAATTATTGTTGCTGATGCAAACGATAATCAATCTACTTTGAGTTTTGATTTGGTTGGTCCAACTAATATTCTCGAAAGAAAAGAAACAATGGCTACACAAAAATTTGTACCCAATTATATAAATGTTTTTGAAAACAACAAGCTGCATTTTTATTTACCGGAAAATGCATTGTATGATACAGTACATTTTGTTTACAATGAATTAGCATCTGCTGAAGGCAAAACTATTTATCAGTTACACAATGCTGCCATACCAGTTCATTGTATGTATCCAATAAGTATAAGAGAAAACTTTGCCATAGAAGATACTGGTAAAATAGTAATGGAACGCTTTTACGGCAATAAAAAAGATTTTGCTAAAGCCAATTATTACAAAGGTTGGTACTCAGCATCATTTAGGGAGTTTGGTAATTTTCAATTAATGATAGATAGGGAACCACCCAGCATTTTGCCTATAGGTTTTAGGGATGGGATGAATGTTGCAGGATTAAAAAGAATCTTATTTAAAATAAAAGATAACACAGAGGATATCGTAAATTTTACAGCATTGTTGGATGGGAAATGGTTGCGTTTTAGCAACGACAAAGGCATTAATTTTATTTATGTGTTTGATGATAAATGCGAGTCAGGAGAGCATGAATTAAAAATTTCCGCCACCGACCAAGTGGGTAATACAGCCGAAAGAACGTATAGATTTGCAAAATAAAATGATAGCCACTAATTACACGAACCTGCCTGACGGCAAAGGCAGGTTATCACTAATGGTTTTTATTCGTGGTTAATAAATTGAAGGCGAAAGAATATATAGAATTACAAGATGAAGTGGTTGCCACTAATTACACGAACCTGCCTGACGGCAAAGGCAGGTTATCACTAATGGTTTTTATTCGTGGCAATTAGTGTTATACTTGGCCAATAAAAAACCGAAGGTTTAAAATTACCGACTTAAATCCTACAAATAAAAAACATATCAAAATAGTAAAAAAACTTTTATAAAAAACGCCTTGCCGACCCTGCCTTTGCCGGCAGGCAGGTTCTCGGCAAAAAAACGCAGCAAAAAGAGACAACATGAAAAAAGAAACAGCAACCCCACCATTTGGAGATTTGAAAGTAGGAAAAGCAGCACCAGCATTTTACGGACTAGATCAAAATGGAGAAACAATTTCGTTGAAAGATTTTGTGGGTAAGAATGTGATCATTTATTTTTATCCCAAAGATGATACGCCTACTTGTACTACACAAGCTTGCAAC